>JAGFXS010000121.1 GCA_017861415.1 Bacillota bacterium | reverse complement strand
GCAACTAAACCAGCTGACGGGGCGGCTTCAAGTGACGGAGGATGCACGCCGGCGCTTCGTGGCAGACGCATCCCATGAGCTAAAAACCCCGCTGGCCTCCATCCGCCTGCTTACAGACTCTATCCTCCAGGAAAAGATGGAGGGGGAGCCGGCTCGGGAGTTTCTGGAAGATATCGGTGAGGCTGCGGATCGCCTCATCCGCATCAGCGAGGATCTTCTGGCTCTCAATCGTTTGGATGCCGTGCAGAAGCGGAGTATGGAATTTGTAGAAGTGGCCCCAGTGGTAGTAGAGGTGTGCCGTCTGCTGACGCCACTGGCCCAGGCTGCTGCTGTTTCCATCCATATGGATTTGGAGTCCGACTGTGTCATCTGGGCCCATGAGGGTGAACTGGGGCAGATGATATCCAATCTGATGGAAAATGCTATCAAATATAATCTGCCACAGGGCATGGTCTTTGTGGAGCTGCGCAGGACGCCGGAAGAGGTGATCCTGACGGTAGAGGACACAGGCGTGGGGATTCCGCAGGAAGATGTGCCCTTTATCTTTGACCGATTCTATCGGGTAGACAAAGCCAGAACCAGAGAGGCTGGCGGTACCGGCCTGGGCCTTGCCATTGTGTGGGAGACCGTTCGTATCCACGGGGGTAGCATTGAGGTGTTGCCTCGGGAGGAGAGGGGCACCCGGATGCGGGTCACCTTCCCTCGGAGGAAGGAGGGTGGTTTGCTGTGAGAAAGGCAACCCTGCTTTTAGCACTGCTCTTCGCTGTCCTTTTCTATGGCTGCGCTGAGACTGGACCTGAGAGCGGAGCTTATGAGGTATACTTTGGGGGGCATGCCGGGGAGTTTGGCGGTTCCGCGCTGGTCCCAGAGTACCGGGAACTACAGGAGGGGGACGACCCCGCCGAGGCCTTGGTCCATTACCTCCTTCAGGGGCCTGAGGGGGAAAACCACGTTCGGGTGATCCCAGAAGGCACGGCCCTCCGCGGTGTTCAACTGGAAAACGGAGTAGTGACGGTGGATTTTTCTGCCCGCTACGGTACCCTCTCTGGGATAGAATTGACTTTAGCGGATTATAGTGTTACCATGACACTCAGCCAACTGCCGGGGGTGACCGCTGTGGTCACAACGGTGGAGGGCGACCAGATTACCTATCGTGACCATGAACGTTTGAGCGGGGAGGATGTACGCCTATCCATTTACCGGGAGACCCCGGTAAAGCGGCAGATTATACTGTACTTTCCTCGTCAGGACGGGAAGGGTCTGGAGCAGGAGGAGAGGACCATCCTCTTGCGAGAAGATGAGACCCTGACCATTGCGGCCCTCCACGCCCTGAGTCAGGGACCGGAGACGGAGGGGCTGTTGGCTGTACTTGCAGAGACGGAACTGATTTCCGCTAAAGTGAGGGACGGGGTCTGTTATCTGAATTTAGCGGCCTCCTTCCGGGATATGGCGCCGGAGAATTCGGCGGAAGATCGTCTGGTGATTCAGGCCCTGGTAGAGACCCTCTGCAGTTTAGACAACGTGACGGCGGTGCGTTTTCTATCAGAAGGTGAAAGTATGGCCCGGTACGGCTCCGTGGATTTGAGGGAGCCGCAACGAGCTGCTGCCGACGAACAGGCGGGCGAGCCATCCTTGCCATAGCCAGTTCAAACTAAACAGATACACCAATGTGGGCCGGATCTGAGGATCTGGCCCCATCAAGAAGTCAGAAGAGAAAGAGGGAAAGTGAACTATGGCAGACTACCAGAGAGGAACCGACTGCCTCCACGCAGGATACCGACCGGGGAATGGAGAACCCCGCAACATCCCCATCATCCAGAGCACCACATTCCGTTATGAGTCCAGCGCCCATATGGGAGCCTTGTTTGATCTGGAAGCCTCGGGCTATTTCTATACCCGCCTCCAGAACCCCACCAGCGACCATGTGGCTGCAAAAATTGCGGCGCTGGAGGGCGGTACCGCCGCCATGCTGACCTCTTCCGGCCAGGCGGCCAGCTTTTTTGCCATTTTTAATATCTGCTCCGCCGGGGATCATGTGGTGGCGGCATCCACCATCTATGGCGGAACCTTTAATCTTTTTGCGGTGACCATGAAGCGTATGGGGATCTCCTTCACCTTTGTGGATCCAGATGCCTCTTTGGAAGAGCTCCACGCGGCGTTCCGTCCCGAGACCCGCGCGGTCTTCGGTGAAACCATCGCCAACCCCGCTCTGGTTGTACTGGATATCGAGAAGTTTGCCAAGGCTGCCCACGACCACGGAGTGCCCTTGATTATTGACAATACCTTTGCTACGCCCATTAACTGCCGTCCTCTGGAGTGGGGCGCTGATATCGTAATTCACTCCACAACCAAATACATGGATGGCCACGCCAACAGCGTGGGGGGTGCCATTGTTGACGGCGGGAAATTTGATTGGAACCGATATGCTGACAAGTATCCCGGCCTTACAACTCCTGATGCCAGCTATCACGGCGTGACCTATACCGAGCGCTTTGGCTTGGGCGGCGCCTACATCACAAAAGCCGTGGTGCAGCTGATGCGGGACTTTGGATGCAGCCCCGCGCCCATGAACTCCTATCTCCTGAATGTGGGCCTGGAGACCCTGCATTTGCGGATGCCTCGCCACTGTGACAACGCCAGACGGGTGGCGGAGTTTGTGAAGGGACACCCCAAAATTACTTGGGTCAATTATCCCGGGCTGGCCGGGGATAACCAGTATGATAAGGCGCAGAAATATATGCCAACGGGCACCTGCGGCGTTGTGACCTTCGGTGTACAGGGCGGCCGGGCCGGTGCAGAGACTTTTATGGGCGGACTGAAGCTGGCTTCCATCGCCACCCATGTGGCGGATGCAAAGACATGTGTCCTTCATCCAGCTTCAGCCACACATCGCCAGCTCAGCGACAGTGAACTGGTTGCTTCCGGCGTTTCCCCTGATCTCGTGCGGTTTTCCGTGGGAATCGAGGATCCACAGGACATTATTGCAGACATTGAGCAAGCACTCAAGGAGGTCTGATTTCCCAAAGGGAAGGAAAATAGGAGATGAAACTCTTTAAAAGTGGGAATGTTTTTATTCTGATATCAGCTACTCTGTTTGGACTTGGTGGATTGTGCATTAAAAAAATATCCTGGGATGCTCTGTCCATTAATGGGGCGCGCTGCGGCATAGCCTGTGTCATGCTGCTGACCTTTCTGCTGTTAACCAAACAGAAGCTAAAGGTGACGAAGGGAACACTCCTGGGGGCGTTCTGCTTTTTTACTACCACAACGCTGTTTATTTTTGCGAATAAACATACCACAGCCGCCAATGCCATTCTGATTCAGTACGCAGCGCCGGTGTTCATCATTCTCATTATGTGGATTGTCTTTCGGGAGCGGCCGCGGAAATTGGATGTCATTACCGGCCTAGTGGTGATCGCTGGTATCGGCTGTTTCGTTATGGATGGTCTGGCGGGGGGGCGGCTGTTAGGCAACATGCTATCCTTAATTTCTGCCGTTACCTTTGCCGGAATTTTCATGGTAAACCGCATGCCCGGCGGAGACGCCTTTTCTGCTACCATCATAGGCCAATTTTTGGCCTTTTGTGTGGGATTGCCGTCCATTATGAAGGAGACGGATTTTGGAGTTACTTCCGTCAGCTTTATGCTGATTATGGGGGTGTTCCAGCTGGGATGCGGCTATATTTTCTTCTGCATCGGCATTAAGACCACGGCGCCAGTAACCGCATCCCTGCTCTCCGGGGTGGAGCCCATTGTCAACCCCCTGCTGGTGGCGCTGGTAGTTGGTGAAACAATTA
>JAGFXS010000120.1 GCA_017861415.1 Bacillota bacterium | reverse complement strand
AAACCCGTGGTGGACTTTGCCATGGAAGTGTTGCAGGAGTTGGAGAGCAGCGTGGTCCACACGGCAGGGATTCCCAATCTTCTAGCCCATCCGGAATACCAGTCCCTCAACAGCGCAGAGCCGCTTATGAACTATCTGACCCACTGGGAACATGCGGAGGACATTCCCGCGCCTCGAGACGGCGCTGTGGAGATTCTTATTGGCCCGGAAAACGTAGCCGAGGAGCTAAAAAACAGCAGCATAATTATGGCGCGCTATGATATTGGAGATAATATGCAGGGCGTGATCGGCGTGGTAGGTCCCACCCGGATGGACTATGCCAAGCTGGCAGCCCGGCTTTCCTACTTTGCAGAAGGACTTTCCCGTATGTTTGGGAAGGGAGAACTGCCGCCTCCCCCTGGGGAGGGCCCCAATTCAACTTAAGGAGGCAACCAAGAGAACATGAGTCAGAATGAAAAAGAACAGGAATATGGTTCCTGTGGAGAAAAGCAGGCGGAGGAACTCCTGATGGAAGGTCCGGAATCCCAAGGGGAAACAGAAGAAACCTTGGAATCTGAGCCCCAGGGGGAGCCAGAAGTCCAAACGGAGAGTCAGTCGGCGGAGGAGCCGACCCAAACAGCTGCTCCCATCCAGGAGGGACTGGAGGAAAAACTCCGAAATCAGGAAGAACAGTATCTTCGACTGCTGGCGGAGTACGATAATTATCGCAAGCGCAGTCAGAGGGATCGGGAAAATGCCTGGAACACTGCCAAGGCAGAAACCGCCGCAGCATTCCTTCCGGTCTATGATAACCTCGCCCGTGCTCTTCGGCTAGAAACTGCGGACGAAGCTTATGCCAAGGGCGTTCAGATGACCATGAATCAGCTCAAGAGTATTCTGGAGAAACTGGGTATCGAGGAGGTTCCGGCGCTAGGCGAGACCTTTGACCCCCTTCTTCACAATGCGGTGATGCATATAGAGGATGAGAATCTGGGCAAGAATATAGTGGCCGAGGTCTTTGAAACCGGCTTCCGTTCTGGGGATAAGGTTATCCGCCACGCCATGGTTAAAGTAGCAAACTAAGAGGAGCGTTCCTCTTTGGCATTACCATATAAAATCACATGACACTTGTTTCATATAAGGAGGAGCAATCTTTATGGCTAAAATTATTGGTATCGACTTAGGAACCACAAATTCCTGTGTTTCCGTGATGGAAGGCGGCGAAGCCGTAGTCATCGCTAACGCAGAGGGCAACCGTACCACCCCTTCCATTGTCGCCTTTTCCAAGGACGGCGAGAGAATGGTAGGCCAGGTGGCCAAGCGTCAGGCCATCACTAACCCCGACCGCACCATCATCTCCATTAAGAGAGAGATGGGTACGAATCATAAGGTTCACATCGACAGCAAGAGCTACACCCCTCAGGAGATTTCTGCTATGATTCTGCAGAAGCTCAAGGCGGATGCCGAGGCTTATCTGGGCACCACCGTTACCGAGGCGGTCATCACTGTTCCCGCCTATTTCACCGATGCACAGCGTCAGGCTACCAAGGACGCAGGCAGAATTGCCGGCCTAGAGGTGAAGCGTATCATCAACGAGCCCACCGCGGCTGCATTGGCCTACGGCGTGGACAAGGAATCTGATCAGAAGATCATGGTCTATGACTTAGGCGGCGGTACCTTCGACGTATCTATCCTTGAGATCGGCGACGGCGTGATTGAGGTTTTGGCCACCGCAGGCAACAACCGGCTGGGCGGCGACGACTTTGACAAGTGCGTCATGGACTGGATCACCGCTGAGTTTAGGAAGGCTGAGGGCGTGGATCTCTCCTCCGACAAGGTGGCTATGCAGCGCCTGAAGGAAGCTGCCGAGAAGGCAAAGGTAGAGCTTTCCGGTGTGGCCTCTACAGACATTCATTTGCCCTATATCACCGCCGACGCCACCGGTCCTAAGCATTTGGAACTGACTCTGACCAGAGCCAAGTTTAACGAGCTCACCGCTCATCTGGTGGAAGCCACCATGGGTCCCGTCCGTCAGGCTCTGGCAGACTCTGGCCTCAACGCCAGCGAACTGGAGAAGATTCTGCTGGTGGGTGGATCTACCCGCGTTCCCGCCGTGCAGGAAGCCGTGAAGAAGATCACCGGTAAGGATCCCTTCAAGGGAATCAACCCCGATGAATGTGTGGCCATCGGCGCGGCTATCCAGGGCGGCGTTCTGGTGGGCGATGTGAAGGGCCTTCTCCTGCTGGATGTTACCCCCCTGTCTCTGGGCATTGAGACCATGGGCGGCGTAAACACCAAACTCATTGAGCGTAATACCACTATCCCCGCAAAAAAGAGCCAGATCTTCACCACCGCAGCCGACAGTCAGACCTCTGTTGAGGTTCATGTCCTTCAGGGTGAGCGTGAGATGGCTCAGTACAATAAGACCCTCGGCCGCTTCAACTTGGACGGCATTGCTCCCGCCAGACGGGGTGTGCCGCAGATCGAGGTAACCTTTGATATTGATGCCAACGGTATTGTCAATGTGTCTGCCAAGGATCTGGGCAACGGCAAGGAGCAGCATATCACCATCACCGCCTCCACCAACATGTCCAAGGATGATGTGGAGAAGGCCGTCCGTGAGGCGGAGCAGTTCGCCGCAGAGGACGCCAAGCGCCGTGAAGAGGTAGAGACCCGAAACCACGCTGACCAGATGGTCTATCAGAGCGAAAAGGCCCTAGAGGATATGGGTGACAAGCTGAGCGCCGCGGACAAGAGCAATCTGGAAACAGAGATCAACAAGGTAAAAGAAGCCCTGAAGGGACAGGATGTTGATCGAATTAAGACCTCCAGTGAAGAGCTTACCAAGGCTTTCTACGCCGTCAGCGAGAAACTCTATCAGCAGCCACAGGGTGGTGCGGCAGGTCCTGACATGAACGATGTTGGCCCTGACATGAGCGGCAGCGCTACCAATGGGGACTCCACGGTGGTGGATGCAGATTACACCGTGGTTGATGACGACAAGCACTGATTTCAATAACAGCGGCGACAAGGGGGCAGAGAGACTGTCCCCTTGCCGTGTGAGGTGAGCGAGTATGGCAAATGGACAAAAACGAGATTACTATGAGGTTTTAGGGGTGCCCAAGGGCGCTTCTGATAGTGACCTGAAAAAGGCCTATCGAAAGCTGGCCAAAGACTGCCACCCGGACCTTCATCCCGGTGACAAGACCGCGGAAGCACGGTTTAAAGAGATCAATGAGGCCTACGAGGTTCTATCCGATCCGGAGAAGAAGTCGAAATACGATCAGTTTGGCCATGCGGGGGTGGACCCCAACTTTGGCGGCGGTGCGGGATTTGGCGGCTTTGATGTGGGCGATATTTTCAGCTCATTCTTCGGTGGGTTTAATGGTTTCGGCGGAGGAGATGCCCGTGGTGCCAAAAACGGCCCCATCAAAGGTGGAAATGTTCGTATTAACGCCACCATTACCCTGGAAGAGGCAGCCTTTGGAACGAAGAAAGATGTGACCATCACCCACCTGGAAAACTGTGACAGCTGTAAGGGTTCCGGTTGTGCCGAGGGTACCACGGCGGAAATTTGCCCCCACTGCCACGGCAGCGGAGCGGTGCGGGTGCAGCAGAGGACCATGTTTGGTTCCATGTCCACTACCACCGTCTGCCCCAACTGTCGGGGTGAGGGTAAGATCATACATCAACCCTGTAAGAGCTGCAGTGGCGCTGGTGCCGTCCGGAAGCAGAAAAAGATCTCGGTCAATATTCCTGCTGGCATCGACGACGGGCAGGCCATTTCTCTGCGCGGGCAGGGCGATGTGGGTAAGAATGGCGGTGCAGTCGGTGATTTGATCATCGG
>JAGFXS010000119.1 GCA_017861415.1 Bacillota bacterium | reverse complement strand
TTGATGACAGGTGAAGAGGTGCGCCCTGATATCACCCGGTTCCGGGGTGAAGCGGGTGATTGGATCGTTCTACTCACCGACGGCATTACCGGGGGAGAGGAGGACACCTGGCTGAGGGAGGCAATGTCCGCCTTTGACGGTGTAAGTCCCGGGGTCTTGGCAGAGCGCGTGCTGACCAAAAGCGGAGAAGAGCAGAGGGGCGCGGACGACAGCACGGTTATCGCTGTGCGGCTGGAATCCCGAAAGGCATGAGGAAACAGCAAAAGCTGATTAGATAACAAAAAGGGGGCGTAAAAGGAAAAAGGCCGGACTTGTTCCGTAAGGAAGCAAGTCCGGCCTTATGCTGTGCGGTCAGAGGAAGTAAGCAGGTTCTTTTCGAGGACTTTGGTAGCGGGTCACAATATCATCTCGGTGGAAGAGGTAATCGGGATCTGCAAAATACTTTGCATCCACAGGGCAGCCCTTGACGCAGGCGTTGCATTTGATGCAGATACCAGGCACTTCACGGACATTGTCAAAATCAATGGCACCCATGGGACAATGGTTGGCACACCACTTGCAGTCATTGCAGCTATCCCCGGTTAGGGGTCGTACCCGGCGGATGTCAATATGTCCGCCGTCACGGCCCGCGGGGCGGAAATACGGCCCAACGGGGTTGTTACCCGGCACGGATACCGGCGAAAGGCTCTGAAAATCGGTGAGGGCACTAATTTTGGAAGCAATTTGGTCGGCAAAACCGTTGGCGATGGCTTGATCGCTGGAATCCGGCCGACCGGCCGCCAGGGTCCGGCTGAAGGAGTGCTCTCCGATGAAGGCACCGGCAGCCACGGTGTGAAAGCCGCTATTCTCCATGGTGTTACGCAGCTCCATTAATGCGTCGTCAAAGGAGCGGTTGCCATAGAGAACCAGGGGAATCCCCATGGCATTGTTCCCCTGAAGGGAGGATACATAGGGGAGCAAAAGATTGGGAACCCGTCCGGCGTAGACCGGAACGCCCAATAGGACCAACTCACCTGGGGTAAAGGAGAGGGGCTCCTTCCGAGCCTCCGGCAAGGTTATGTCAAAGATCTTAACCGGAGTGTTAAACTGTTCTGCCAGCCGCCGGACGATGGCGGTGACAATAGTACGGGTGGTGCCGGTGGCACTAAAGTACACGGCGCAAAGGGTGTGAGGCTTCAATTTATGTCACTTCCTTTTTGAAATACCTTTGGCAACGGCAAATGCAGGATTTTCGGGCGGCTTTTGGCTTTCTTGCCGCATCTAGGATATCCTAATATTGTAGCGCTGTTTTCAGAAAAAGTAAAGAAATGCTGGGACGCGGTTTCCGCAGTTGATTTTTGGGAGCGTTTTGCATATAATATAAGGGAATTTGCGCAAAAATCCCCACACTGGGACAGAATAGATGAAGAATGCCCAGAGAACACGCCCTAGCGGCGAGAGGTGAATGAATTTGATGGATGAACATAGGAATCCTGCCGATGGCCCTGGGCCGAAGATAGGCAACGGAGAACAGGGTCAGCGTTTGGCTAAGTCCAACGGGAAAAAGGTGGGTGTAATAATCACCGCCGCCATTTTGACGTTGCTCATCGCCGGATATGCGGGCCTGTGTGTCGCCGCGGCGTCCCATATTGGGACTCTGCCGGGCACTACCATAGCAAATATTGATGTTGGCAATATGGATCAGGCACAGGTGCTGCGAGAGCTGGAGCTGGCCCAGAATCGGTGGGAAGAGGTGGACGACCAGGGGGTCGTGGTTCAGGTCAACGGGGATGAGGGAGAAAGTCTCCGTCTGGGGATCCCGTTGAGCCATATGCCAGTGGACTGGCCAGCCTCTGCCCAGCGTGTCTGGGATGAGGGCCGGGGGGTGGATGCGGGCTTTCTGGGCAAGGGAATCCTGTATCTGAAGAGTCTCATTGTTGGACAGGAGATTCCTCCGGTTTTGACGGACGATGACAAGCTGCAAGACCTGTTGGAGGAAGCGTTGGATCAGTCCATTGGCCATCCTGTGACGGAAAGCACCTGGGAAGTGGTGGAACAAGAACTGCTGATATCCAAAGGAACTCCTGGCCGGGGCGTGGATCAGGAAGCGCTGAAAACGGCGTTGATCCAGGAGCTGAAGCAAGGAAATACCGCAGATCTTGCCGCGGACCAGCCCCAGATAATCCTGGATATTGAGGAAGTGTTGCCTCAGGATCTAGACTGGGACACCATGTGGGAGCAGATCAATGTGGAGCCGAAGGACGCGGCGCTGGATGAGACCACAGGGGAGATCACCATGGAAGTGGTGGGTGTCTCCTTTGACCAAGCCCAGGCAAGGAATGACTATAATCTGTTGGGCTGGGGCGAAGACCTTACTATTCCCCTGACCTATACGGAGCCCGAAGTGAAGTTTGAAGATCTGGAAGGCGTGCTGTTCCGGGATGTGCTGGGATCCTGCGTAACCAACATCGGAGGAACCAGTAACCGGCTGAGCAATGTGAAGCTGGCGGCCTCTATGTGCAACGGCGTCATTTTGGCCCCGGGGGAGGAGTTCTCCTATAACAATACCACCGGGAGCCGCACGGCGGCGAAGGGCTTCCTGCCCGCACCGGCCTATTCCGGCGGCCTCACCGTGGACGAAATTGGCGGGGGAATCTGCCAGGTGTCTTCAGGAATCTACCTGTCTGCCCTCCGGGCGGATATGGAAATTGTAGAGCGGCACAACCACGCCTACACGGTGGGCTATGTTCCCAATGGGCTGGACGCCACAGTGTACTATGGCTCTCTGGACTTTCGATTTAAGAATAACTCAAAATACCCTGTGAAGATAGTAACCGCTGTTTCCGGCAGAAGCCTAACTGTGAGCATTTATGGAACCAACACCACGGGTAAGACCGTGGAGATGCAGACGGTGCAGAGCGGAAATACCGGCTACAACACGGTATATAAATTGGACGAGGGCATAGCGGTGGGACAGACCAAGACCAGTGTGACACCCTATTCAGGCTGCACGGTGAAATCCTATCGGTACGTTTATGAGAACGGTGAGCTGGTCAGCAACCAGCTGGAGGCCGTCAGTGTCTATCGTCAGCGGGATAAGGTAGTGCTGGTGAATCCGGCAGATGGGTATAAATATGGATTAGGTGAGCCGCCGGCCCCCACACCTGAGCCGACACCTACTCCGGAACCGACCCCCACACCAGAGCCAACTCCGGAACCAATACCCACCCCGGAGCCCACGCCTGAGCCGACGCCGACGACACCACCCGAAGTAACCGAACCCGCCCAAGATGGCGTATGATGAAAGGGAGAACCCATATGCTTCCGAGAAACGCAGCCATAAAATTTGAAGCCAAGAAGAGCATGGGGCGCTCTTTGCCCCTCTGGATTAAGGTAACCTTTCTTCTTGTGGGGCTGGAGGTTGCGTTCCTCGCTCTGCGGGGGAAGCTAGGCGGACTGTTGGGCATGTATATGCTGCGGGCAGACAGCTTTCCCGACGCAGTGAGTGGATACTTCCCACAGGAAAATGGATTTCAGCTGATTGCCCGTGTGGATGAGCTTGGGGCAATCTGGGCCATATCCTTGACCTATGGGGACATCATTCGTTTTGTTGTGGTTAACCTTGTGATGTTTCTCCTCATAGCACCCTTGAAGATTGCTACCATGGAACGGTATTGGTCCGCCTTCCGGGGGGAGATGGAGAAGAAGAATATCTTTCGCTGGTATACCAAGCCGAAGCTCATGGGGAAAGCCTTGGTGGTAGAGGGGGTTGTGGATCTCCTTTGTCGGAGTATAGGTGTTCTGGTGATGGCAGCCAGCTACGGTATTATTATTCTGATCTATCAAGGTATACTGCCCAGTTT
>JAGFXS010000039.1 GCA_017861415.1 Bacillota bacterium | reverse complement strand
ACTGACACCACGGGGAAACAACTCGCTTATGGCACATCCAAACAGATGGTTACCCAAAAGGCTAAAACTATCCATCAGGCCAGTCTTAGCGCAGGGAATGAACCCCTGCCACCAAAATATTTAGATTAATAATAGCCTCTAAAAGAAAACGCAGAATGTGAGTTTCTTCAAACTCACACTCTGCGTTTTTCTGTTATCATGTGAAATATTACTCTACTTTGATCAAAGTGTCCGTTTTGCGAAAGGTAGTTATCATGTACTTTCATAAGTCAATTTGAAGAAAGTCGTCAAGAAAAATTTTTCTCTTAATCAAATTATCGTGGGCCGTAGATCAATTCAGGAAATCCTTTAGCTTTTTGGAACGACTGGGGTGACGGAGCTTCCGCAGGGCCTTGGCTTCAATCTGACGAATGCGCTCACGGGTGACGTTAAACTCTTTGCCCACTTCCTCAAGTGTACGGGTTCGACCGTCCTCAATGCCAAAGCGCAGCTTTAGAACCCGCTCTTCTCTAGGGGTCAGAGTACTGAGGACATCCACCAGCTGTTCCTTCAGCAGGGTAAACGAGGCGGCCTCAGAGGGCTCAGAAGCATCCTCGTCAGGGATAAAGTCCCCTAAGTGGGAGTCCTCTTCCTCTCCGATGGGCGTTTCCAAACTCACAGGCTCCTGCGCAATCTTCAAAATCTCCCGCACCTTCTCAACGGGCATGTTCATCTCCTCTGAAATCTCCTCAGGGGAGGGATCATGGCCCAGCTCCTGAAGGAGCTGACGAGAGACACGGATGACCTTATTGATGGTCTCCACCATGTGAACCGGAATCCGGATGGTGCGTGCCTGATCCGCAATGGCACGGGTAATCGCCTGCCGGATCCACCATGTGGCATAGGTGGAGAATTTATAGCCCTTGGTGTAGTCAAACTTCTCCACAGCCTTTATCAGGCCCAGGTTGCCTTCCTGGATCAGATCCAAAAACAGCATACCTCTGCCCACATACCGCTTAGCGATGGAGACCACCAGACGCAGGTTTGCCTCTGCCAGACGTTGCTTGGCGGAATTGCCTTTTCGGATTGCCTTCCGTAGCTCCTGCTCTTCCTCGGTAAGAGACGAGTTGTCGCCCTCTTCCTTCCGGACCTCTTCCAGAGCATCAAACTTTTCCTTGGCTTCCGCGCCTAAGACCATAGCCCGGGCTAGCTTAATCTCTTCATCCGACGTGAGCAGGTTGACCTTGCCGATCTCCTTGAGGTACATACGGACGGGGTCATCAATACCGAAAGAGTCCACTAGTGTGTTCGGATCCACGATTTCCTCATCGGGGATATCCTCTAACTCCTCCAAGGGTGGAACGGAATCCTCGCTGAGGTCGGCGAGATAATCCTCCCCTACCGTTTCGATACCCAGATTCTCCAGGGTATCGTAGATTTTGTCCATCTGCTCTGATTCCAGATCCATTTCCTCCAGAACGTCCATGAGCTCAGCGGCAGAAAGATTTCCCTTCTTCTTTCCGCGCTCAATGAGTTCCCCCAGCTTTTCCGCACCTTGAACACCGGAAACCACCTTCAAGACCTCCACTTTTCCGCTTTGCATTTTCTCTTCGTTGCTGCGCAGAATCTGCTCTTCCCCTTGTTTATCCTCCAGCAATTTCTTACCGGCCATTTAAACCATCTCCCATGCCTTTGATTTTCTGATATGTTTCTCGCGCAGCTAAAAGAGCAACCTCATCGGTCTCTCCCGCTTTTGTAAGCGCCTCTGTTTCTATGATTCTTTTATAATCGGCCATCGCCCGCCTGCTGTTCTGATGAACAGTCCCTCGGGACAGAATCGCCGAAAGCTGAGACATCTCCTCTCCGGCGAGAACCCCCGCCAGAGCACCGAGATGTATGGCGTTACCTTCTTCATGGCGCTCTCGCAGGAGAGCAAATACCTTTCCCAAAAAGGGGGAGGAAAACTGTTCCCACGCCAAGCCATCCACTTGATCAAATAAGGTTTCATCGGTCAACAGGAGAGATAAAACTCCCTCCTCCGCACGGGCAGAGCGAATGTTATCATACCGCAGCTCCCTGGCCTGCGGCTGAACCTGCTGGACCGGAAGCATATCCCGCCGCTCCTGCTTTTTCTTCGCTTGGCCGAGCTGCTTTTTATATGCTCGGTTCACTTCCTGAAGTATGGCCGCCTTTTCAATGCCAGTCAATTGCGCTACCCTCCCGGCATAAACTTCCCGTTCCACAGGACTTGGAAGAGATGCTACCATCTGCGCCGCCGCACGGGCAAACTCGATCTTTTGCCCGTCCTCTTCCAGATTGTACCGTTGCTGTAACTGGGCTAAGCTATATTCCACATGGTCTTCAGAGCGGTCCAAAAGCTTTACAAAGCTTTCCCGTCCAAAGGTTTTGATATACTCATCCGGATCCTTCGCACCTTGAATCCGTAAAACTTTAACCTTTAATCCGGACTTTTCCAGCAACGGAATAGCCCTTTGGGCTGCCGAAACACCGGCCTCATCGGAATCGTAGGCGATCACCACCTCCTGGGTGAAGCGGGCGAGGAGCTTCGCATGCCCGGGGGTAAAGGCAGTACCTAAGCTTGCCACTGCGCAGTCTATCCCTACCTGATACAAGGCAATGGTGTCCATATAACCTTCTGTGAGGATTAAACGGCCAATTTTTGAATTTTTCGCTAGATTTAATGCAAACAGGTTCTGACTTTTGTTAAATACCATTGTGTCCGGCGAATTTAAGTACTTCGGCGTTCCGTCTTCCAGCACACGCCCCCCAAATCCGATAACATCTCCCCGCAGGTCAATGATGGGGAACATTACCCGTCCGCGAAAGCGATCATAAATCTTTCCCTGCTTGCCGCTAACCGCAAGACCTGCATCAATAAGCTCGCTTTTTTCATAGCCTGCCCCTTGCATGGCAATCAGCAGGTTATCCCAGCCATCTGGGGCAAAGCCTATCCCAAACCGTGTCAACGTCCCCTTGGATAGCCCTCTGCCATGCAGGTAGCTCATGGCCTTTTGCCCTGTAGGATCATAGAGCCTGCCGTGGAAAAACCGAGCAGCCTCTTTATTAAGAGCCAACATACGCTTTTTCCGTTTGCGGTATTGGTCGTCCCCTTCCTCCTCAGGAAATTCCATTCCAGCTACCTTGGACAGGTGGCGTATGGCCTCTGGATATGGAAGGTTTTCCAGCTCCATGATGAAGGAGATGACACCGCCGCCCTTTCCGCATCCAAAGCAGTGATACATCTGCCTGTCGGGCACCACATGAAAGGAGGGGTTTCTCTCCCCGTGGAAGGGGCACAGCCCCCAATAGCTGCCGCCTTTTTGATTGAGCGTAACGTAATCGGAGACCACATCGACAATATCACACCGGGCCACCAATTCGTCAATAAACCGGGATGGAATTGCCACGTTCACCCTCCTTTCCGCCGGTGTTCTTCCTAAATGATATCAATATTTTATTTAACCGACCAGGACATGGGAATAAAGGCTTGGTGATATTTTTCTACGGCGTAATGGTCCGTCATCCCCGCAATATAGTCGCAGACCGCCCGGTCGATGCCCTCTCGAATGCGGATGTCCTGAAAGTCCGGTGGGAGCTTGTCCGGGTCTTTTTTGTAGTACTCGAATAGCCGACGAATCATTTCCTCTGCCTTGTGTTCCTCTCCTTTGGCCACAGGATTGCGGTACACTGCCTCAAACATAAAGTCCCGCAGCTGCCCCATCACTTCCGCCGCCCGGCCGGATTGAAGAACTTTCCCCTGTCCCAAACTGGTTTGAATGATATCCGCCACCAGGGCATGGATTCTGCTTCCGTGGTCAAATCCCAAAAACTGGGATGCATCCAGAGGAATGTCCATAGGATAAATGATGCCGCCGCGGATAGCGTCATCAATGTCGTGATTTATGTAGGCAATACGGTCAGCAATGCGAACCACCTGTCCCTCCAGTGTCTCCGGCATCTGAGGGCCTGTGTGGCAAAGAATTCCCTCCCGCACTTCGTAGGAGAGATTCAGGCCCTCCCCATTACTCTCTAACAGATCCACCACTCGAAGGGACTGCTGGTTGTGATAGAATCCATCAGCAAGAATCTCCGATAGCACCCGCTCTCCTGCGTGTCCAAAAGGCGTGTGCCCCAGGTCATGCCCTAGGGCAATGGCCTCTGTAAGATCTTCGTTTAGCTGAAGGCCTGAGGCAATGGTACGGGCTATCCGGGAAACCTCCAATGTATGGGTTATCCTGGTTCTGTAATGATCCCCTTCTGGCTGGAGAAATACCTGTGTCTTATGCATTAAGCGGCGGAAGGACTTGCTATGGGTAATCCGGTCAATATCACGCTGAAAGCAGGTGCGAATCTCACAGGGGGCGACGGGTCTCCGCCTACCCCGGGAGTCTGCTGCTTTAGACGCAAAGGAAGAAAGGATTTGACGCTCCAACGCCTCCCGATGCTCACGGACGTTCACGGAACCTCAACTCCTTCCTCCGGTTTCTTTCGTCTTTACAGTTATACGCTAAAAAACAAAAAAACCCTTCAAATTCAGAAAATTTCTTTTCAAATTTCAAAAAATCTTCTGAAAACAGTTCTACCGACGGGGCACACCACGGAATCGCTCCCCCAGAACTTCCGGTGATATGACCCCTGCAGTCAACTCTATTACCCTGGCGGAGAACAAGGACATCTGCGCTTCCGGCAGGAGCACATGCAGTCTCACTTGCGCACCGTATTCCACTTCGTCCACAAGTCCCTCCTGGCTCTCCACTTCTAACTTCATGCGTTCAAAGAGTGGGTATGGACAATCTACTCCCATCAGAACCCATCGTCGCACCACGGAAATTCCGGCGGCATCCAGAGCCTCTTTGGCGGAGCGGGTATAGGCCCGAAGTAGTCCCCCCGCCCCTAATAAGATGCCACCAAAGTAACGGGTCACCACGCAACAAACGTTTTCAACGCCCTCCCGTCGGAACACCTCCAACATGGGCTGTCCGGCAGTCCCCTGCGGCTCCCCGTCATCGGAGTAGCGGAGTACGCCCCCCTCCCGCAGGAGATAGCACCAGCAGTTATGCCTGGCGTCATGATGGGTCGCTTTCGTATGTGCAATGAATTCCCTTGCCATCTCCTCGGTCTCTACAGGCCAGACATGGCCGATAAATCGAGAGCGCTTCTCTACAAACTCCGCTATGGCCGGTGCCGTGGGAATCAAATACTCTGTCAAGGGTGTAGTCCTCCTTCCCCACAGCAGCGCAGGGTCATGTCTCTGGCTCGTCCAAAAACTCACTAACCAAATACGGTCTGACCTGCCCCAACACCTTCTCCGTACAGACTGCCACCACCTGAATGGCTTCGTCATAGGAGACCTTCTCTACTTTAGCTTCCCGATAGAGCATGTCCAGCAACCCTCCCTGATCATAGGGAATGTGGAGGGTGACTTTATGGTAACCATTGTCCAGCCGTTTGCCGATCATGGCAACAAGGGAAGAAAGCCCTTCTCCCGTTTTTGCAGAGACGGAGACGATGTTCTCTCCGTGTGGCTTGATATCCCCCCCGTATATATCGGACTTGTTGAAGACCTCAATACGCTCCGTGTGATGGGCACCTAGCTCGTCAATAAGACGGTCCACCACCTCCGCCTGCTCCCGCCACTCAAGATTTGAGGCGTCAATGACATGAAGCAGCAGATCTGCAAACTTTAGCTCTTCCAGCGTAGCCTTAAAGGCGTCCACTAGATGGTGGGGAAGCTTGCGAATAAATCCCACCGTGTCGGAGATCAGTACGGTACAGGTGTCGGAGATCTCCAAGGTACGAGTGGTGGTGTCCAATGTATCAAACAGCCGGTTATTGGCCGGAATATCCGAGTCGGTCAGCTTATTGAGTAGCGTGGATTTCCCCGCATTAGTATAGCCCACAATGGCCACCACGGGGATCTCATTTTTAATTCGCCGTTCCCGCTGTACCCCACGGACCCGTCGAACCTCTTCCAGCTCCTCCCGGAGCTTTGCAATTTTCCGCCTTATGTGGCGGCGGTCGGTTTCCAGCTGGGTTTCGCCAGGGCCGCGGGTGCCGATGGGGGACTTGCCTCCCGAGGCCGTCTGACGCACCAAGTGCCCCCACATGCCTGTCAGTCTTGGCAGCAGGTATTGATACTGTGCCAGCTCTACCTGAAGGCGTCCCTCCCGGGTCTTGGCCCTTTGGGCGAAGATGTCCAGAATGAGGGCGGATCGGTCCATGACCTGCACTCCGATCTCCTCCGTGAGCACCCGAAGCTGAGAGGGAGACAGATCGTTGTCGAAGATCACCAGATCCGCCTCCTGCATCTCGGCCAGCTCCTTCACTTCCAAAACCTTGCCTTCCCCAATGAAGGTGCGAGGCTCCGGGGTGTGCCTGTTTTGCAAAACAGTGCCCACGCAGGTACCGCCGGCCGTCTCCAGCAGGGCCTCCAGCTCCTCCAAGGTGGCATCACTAGCATTCTCTTCTCTGCTAAGATTTGCGGCGTTCAGTCCTACCAAAACGGCACGATTGATCTCTTTGGTCTGTTTTTCAAGCATAGAAGCTCCTTTATTCTATTGTGGACGACCGAACCAGTGCTTGGGTAATTTCCCCGATATACATACGGTGGTAGTCCTGCTTCTCATAAAATTCATGGATGAAGGGCTCAACAAACCCTTCAGGATTCAGATCCTGCTGATACAGTTTTCGGCAGGAGAGCACCAGCTCCGCTTCGCCGAAATAGGGTGCTTCCTCTCCTGCCATGAGTAGGGTCAGACCGCTTTCCTTAATTTTATCCATCTCCCGGCCGCTCTTGGTACCGAACATGGTCAGGACGGAACGATAGGAAGGATCAAAGAACGATAAAGTAAATTCAGCGTGCTGTTCCAAGATTTCATAGGTATAGCGCTGGGGGCGAACATAAATCGTTACTACATTCTTGTGGAACAGAACGCCCATCCCCCCCCAACTGGCAGTCATGGCGTTACAGTGGTCTTTTGTGCCGGCAGCAATCAGCGCCCACTGGTCATCCAAAAGGGAAAATACATTTTGGGTGAGTTCCTTCGGTTTGATCGTATGAAACATGGGACAAACACCTCCATAATAATGATCTTCCTGTAGTCTATGCCGGAACAGGAGAAAAGAAACATGGAAAAAACCCGCGCCGAGAGACGGCACGGGTTTCTACTTGAAGCCGGTTAGTTACCAAGTCCGAACTTCTTATTGAAGCGGCTGACACGTCCGCCAGTATCCACCATCTTTTGCTTCCCGGTAAAGAAGGGGTGACACTTAGAGCATACTTCTACTTTAATGTCCTTCTGTGTCGATCTGGTTTCGATAACGTTTCCACAAGCACATTTGATGGTTGTCTCATCGTACTTGGGATGGATGCCTTCCTTCATGCGTGTTCACCTCTTTCTCTGGGGCAAATCATAAGCCATCAATTGACAGCTCAATTGTAAGCGCATCTAGTATATTATCACCATCTCGGCAAAAAAGCAACTGTTTTTTTGCCTTTCACCACGCCTTTTTTGATGTAATTCCCCGCAGACTAAGGCATTTCAATTCCTACGTTAGGTTGTAGGAACCAAACGATCCGCTTTTGCACCGTGATTCCGGTAATTTCCTCTAAAGCTCTGGCGTAGGCCGTCATCTGCATTCTATAATCTTTTGCCTTTTCCTTGGCGGCTTCTGGAGTAATCCGGTTGGTCTTAAAGTCCACTATTGTGACTCCATCCTCTGCTTCAAACCAGCAATCCACCACGCCTTGCAGTAAGATCTGCTCATCACCCGGCGCATGGGGATAAAACTCCGCAGCAGGCACCAGAATCGAAAATGGAAACTCCCGATGAAGATTCCGGGCAGTGCGGAGAAGCTCTCCTATTTCGGAAGCAAAAAATTCATAGAGCACCATGGGATCTACGCCCAATGCTTCCTCCTCCGTCAAGAACTGTTGCCCGACAAGGCGGCGGATCTCTCCCTGAATTTCCTCCAGAGTCCCGCATCGCTCGAAAGCTATGCTTTGGAGAACGGTATGGTATGCACTCCCCCGCTGGGCGGCAGTAAGTCCAAAGGCCTCCGCGGCAAAACGAGGACGGTGAAAGGGGGATATTTTCTCATCGCCATACGCCTCCCGTTCAGTCGTGGCCGTGAGGGAGGTGTCCGGCAGCTGAGTAGCTGTGATCTTCGCCGGGGTAGCGGCCAGCGCCTCATAGGGATAGCGCCACCGGAGAGCCCCCCACAGCTCTTCTCTTTGAAACAGGCTTGTTTCCACCTGGCCTGTCTCCACCGGAAGAGAAAGCATTTTCCCCTCCTGTGGAATACCTCTGTGATAGATTATTCTCCAGGCAGGTCCCAATACCATACCCGGCGACCGGAACCCTCTCCCGGCAATTTTTCGCAGTACCTCCCCCTCGGGTCTGGCCATCGCTGCCAAAATCACCCATTGCCCCACACCGGAACAGCGCTCAAGTTGCTGTGGATCCACCGGGAGCGACGCACCCAAGGATAGGCGCTTTAGCTCTCCCTCTCCGTGGGCAAGGGTGCTAATCATGATAAGCTTCTCCTTGGCCCGGGTCATGGCCACATAGAGTAGTCGCATTTCCTCGGCCATCATCTCCCGCTTCAGCTGTAGCGCTACGGCCATCCGGGGTAGCGTTTGGAACTCCACCATCTGGCTGCTATCCACGCCCCTAGGTCCAAGCCCCAGCTCACTGTGGAACAACACTGGTTTCTGTATGTCCGTGTAATTAAACCGTTTCCCCATGCCGGCTAGGATAACAACAGGATACTCCAGGCCCTTAGAGCGGTGTATGCTGAGAAGCTTCACACCCCGCTGTTCCCGGCTTTGCCCGGAAACAAGCGGTATCCCCGCCTCCCGAAGATTGAACAAATGAAACAAAAAGGGGAAAAGACCTTTATGACCACTGCTCTCAAAGCGGCTGGCAAGTTCATAAAAGGCTAGGAGGTTCTGCTCCCGCTGCAGTCCACCCGGCATGCGACCAAAAATCTCCAGAGCGTTGGTTTTCTGATAGAGTCTCCAGATTAGACCGTGGCTACTGAGTTCTCCCGCACCAAAACGCAAAAGCTTTAATTCCTCCAAAAAGGCCCTTGCATCTGCCATCCCGGCCTCTCCAGCAAACTCTAACGCTGTATAGAAGTCCCCATCCGACATCATGCGGATTTTGGCTAGTCTTTCTCCGTCAAATCCATACAAGGGAGAGTGCAGCACGGAAATCAGGGGAACATCTTGGCGAGGATTGTCAATGACCTGCAAAAAGGAATACATCACTGAAACTTCTGTCGTGGAAAAGTAGTCGTCTCCCTCTTCGGCGGAGCAAGGAATTCCTCTGTCCCGCAGCGCGGATACAAAGTGATGCCGCACCGCTCCGGGGGAGCGGAGGAGGATGGCAATATCTTCGGCTTCGATAGGTCGGGTACCACCGTTTCCGTCAGAAACAGGAAACGGCCCTGTCAGGAGTTCCGCAATTTTTCCTGCTACATACCGAGCCTCCAATTTATGGTTGCCCAGCTTTTCTTCCTCTGTATCCTCTCCGCCTAAGGTTTTGAAGTCCAAAACGTGGAGTTCTGTTTCGTAGCCATCCCCCTCGGGAAAACTTCCAGCCGGATAGAGTGCCTCCTCATCGGTGTAGTCCATTTCACCCAATCGCCGGGACATGATGGCGCGGAACAGATCGTTAGCCGCTTCCAACACCTCTGGCCTGGAGCGAAAATTCTGTGAGAGGAGTATTTTTCGCTCCAAGCCCTCACCCGCCTGATCGAAAGGAAGAAAGCGTCGATACTTCTCCAGAAATATAGTGGGATCCGCTAGACGAAACCGGTAGATTGACTGCTTCACGTCTCCCACCAGAAACAGGTTGCGTCCTCTGTCTGAAAGGGCATTAAAAATGGTGTTCTGCACCTGATTCGTATCCTGATACTCGTCAACCATGATTTCCAAAAAGCGGCTACCAATTAGGCCAGCGAGTTCCGTCGGTGTGCCTGATTCATCCGTGAGCAAGGCAACAGTTTTGTGTTCCAGGTCTGAAAAATCCAAAATACCTTTCCGCTTTTTTACCTGCTGGAACCGGCAATCAAAATCCCGTACCAGGTCAAAAAGACCTGTAAGTGCCGGACGGAGCAGCCGAATATCCCGCATAAGCCCCACGCTAATACTTTCAAACCGGAGAGCAAGGGTATCCACAGCCGCCTTGCACTGTTTACGCAATTCTTGAATATCTTCTTTTAGTTGAGGATCTTGACAATTTCTAACAGGCTTTAACTTAGGGAAAGGAACACTGACGGACTGCGCTGCCG
>JAGFXS010000038.1 GCA_017861415.1 Bacillota bacterium | reverse complement strand
AATCTCTCCCTCTTGCTGGGATAACCCGCTGTCTAGGAGTATGCAATGCCGGTCATCCAGCTTGTAGAGGGGGATAAAGAGCCAGCTCTCCATCACCCAGGTGTTTCCCTTCACCTGCCGCAGGGTCATATCGGCCCTCAAAGCGGCCCTCCGTCCTTCACAATCCAGCCGCTGCCAAGCACCTTGTCCCCGTCGTAGAACACCGCCAGCTGGCCTGGGGTAGGGGCACGGGCTGCGGTCTTGATGTCCAACCGGGCACCGTCTCCCTCAAGATGGAGCACGGCGGGATAAGTCACCTTGGAGTGGCGCAGGCGCAGGGAAATTTCCTGCCCATCTGCCAGCGCTGCCAATGCCGATGGTATAGCGGTGGATGCCCCGGTGACGGCCTAATACCCGGCCCTCCGCGTCCACAAAATTCCCCGGCGGGGGCGTATGACCCCTTGCCTCGATCCAGCCGGCGTAGTCCTGATCGGGAACAAAGCAGATCTCCATGCTGTCTGGCTTATCCGCCACGGGGATGCCAAACCCATGGGCGAGAGCCCTCACGTGGGTCTTTTCAAAACTCCCCAATGGGAACAAAATACGATTTAAATAATCCTTGGGCAGACGGGCTAACATATAGGCCTGATCCTTTAAGGATTCCCCCCGATAGAGGAATGCCTCACCATTCTCATCCCGGAGGATGCGGGCGTAGTGCCCCGTAGCCACGTAGTAAGCCCCCACCTCCTCAGCCCGCTGGAACAGGGCGGGAAACTTCACCGCGGGGTTGCATCGGGCGCAGGGAATCGGCGTGCGCCCCGCCAAATAATCTTCCTCAAAGGGCCTGCACACCAGTTCCTCCAAGGACTCACGAATATCCCCCACGGAGAAGGGGATACCCAAGGTCTTTGCCACGGCCTCCGCATCGCCCCGGCTGCCGAGGCCGATGTCCAGCCAGTGACCGTAGACCTCATAGCCCTGCTCTAATAGCAGGCGGGCGGTCACGGCGGAGTCCACACCGCCGGAGAGGCCCATCACCACTCGATTCTTATTCATCGGCCCAGCCCCTCGGAGCCACGGTGGGGGCGCCTCCGCCCAGCACCAGTTTCAGCTGTCCGGAATCCACCAGATATTCCAGATAGGGCCGCAGATACCGCTCCATCTGCAGATTCCAGACGGGATGGACTTTATCCTGCCCCAGCGTCTGGTTAATACACTCGTAGCAGCGGCAGAAGGTCATGGGCTCCGTCACCAAGGCACGGATCATCTCCGTCCGGCGCAGCATCTGGTCGATGTTTGCCTGGGCCACTGCGGGATATTCCTCCCCTTCCAGAATCCCCTTGTGGGCAAAGATATACCGGGGATAGTCCAGGGTTAAAAGACGTTTTTTGGTTTCCAGATCCAGCTCCAGACCGAAGACAAAGGGGGTGGTTTGCTCCGTAAGGCTATCCCCGCACAGCAAGGCGTCCCCCAGATAGCAAACTCCGTCGGGGGTAGCCACAGCGATATGATCCGGGGCATGGCCCGGGGTGGGGATGATCTCGAAGGGCACGCCCTGGAACACAAAGGTACCCATGTCCGCGTCAAGGGGGTACTCAATAGGGCAGATGATATCCTGCAAGCGCTGGGTGCTTGCAATAACACCGGGGGTAAAGTTAAAGAGGTGGTTCTTCAGGGTCACGGGGTTCCGGCAGATATCCGCCTCGCCACGAGACATGGCGGCGGGAATGCCGTACCGCTCCTTGAGCCACTTGGTGTTTTCGTTGTGATCGAAGTGCATATGAGTCAGAATGATCCCCACAGGCCGCAGGCCTGCCTCCTCCAGCGCGGCGGCGATGGCCTCCCGCTCGCTGACCCGTCCCCCGTCCAACAGAATACAGGTGTGTTCATCCACCTGATAATAGGGGATTAGCTGCCGGCCGTTCAGACACCAGGTGTTGCCCAGCACATGAATCCGTTCCATTCTCTTGTTCTCCTTCTATGGGCTTCCTATCTTTGACCGGACCGCTCCAGCCAGATCATCAGGGCGGCTACGTCCGCCGGGGACACCCCGGAAATCCGAGAGGCCTGTCCCAGAGAAAGGGGCCGTATCTCCGACAGCTTTTGTCGGGCCTCCAGCCGCAGGCCCTCTAGGGCATGGTAGTCAATATCCTGCGGTAAGGGTCGGTTCTCCAGCCGTCGCATCTCCTCAATCTGGCGGGTTTGCCGGGCGATATAGCCTGCGTACTTCACAGAAATCTCCACCTGCTCCACCACTTCAGGGGAGAGGCGGGGCCTCTCCGGGTCGAAGGGGGCCAAGTCAGCGTAGGTAATCCGTGGTCGGCGCAGAAGATCCGCCAGACGCAGGCCGTTTACGGTCTCCGGCTCCCCCTTGGCAGTAAGCATGGCGTTCAACTCGGCCGTGGGTGCGATGCCTGTGCGCTCCAAGCGCCGCGCTTCCCGGGAAACAGCCTCGTACTTCTCCCGCACCCGATTCATCCGCTCATCGCTGATGAGTCCCAGCTGGTGGCCCAGAGCGCTAAGCCGCTGGTCGGCATTATCCTGACGGTGTAGAAGCCGGTATTCCGTTCGGGAGGTCATCATCCGATAGGGCTCGTTTGTGCCCTTGGTGACCAGATCATCAATGAGCACTCCGATATAGCCCTGACTCCGGTCAATGACAAAGGGTGGGCGCCCTAAAACCTTTAAGGCGGCGTTCACCCCCGCCACAAAGCCTTGTACCGCCGCCTCTTCATAGCCTGAGGAGCCGTTAAACTGCCCTGCACCGTAAAGACCCGACACCTTTTTGTGCTCCAGGGTGGGGCGCAACTCTGTAGGATCCACACAGTCATATTCGATGGCGTAGGCGCAGCGAGTCATTTCCGCCTGCTCAAGGCCCGGCATGGTGCGGAGCATCTCCACCTGCACCTCCTCCGGCAAGGAGGAGGAAAAACCTTGGATGTAAATCTCCTCGGTGTCCAGCCCCATTGGCTCTAAAAAAAGCTGGTGCCGGGGCTTGTCCGCAAACCGCGTCACCTTATCCTCAATGGAAGGGCAATACCGGGGACCGGTTCCCTCAATCACACCATTAAATAAGGGAGAGCGGTGGAGGTTGCGGCGGATCACCTGGTGGGTTTCCTCGGTGGTATAGGTGATGTAGCAGGCTACTTGGTTCGGGGGACGCACTTCCGTTTCAAAAGAAAAGGGCGCTGTGTCCTCATCCCCCTCCTGAAGTTCCAGGACGGAAAAGTCGATAGACCGGGCGTTTACCCGGGGTGGTGTGCCCGTTTTAAAGCGGCGCAGGCCTAGGCCCAGATCCAGCAGACACTGGGTCAGGGCATTGGCGCCGAACATCCCGTCCGGCCCTTGCTCCCGGGTGACCTCCCCCACGATGGTGCGTCCGCCCAGATAGGTACCAGAGGCGATAACCACAGCCTTTACCTGATAGGTGGCACCGGTGTAGGTGCGCACCCCGGAGACGGCTCCGCCTGCATCGGTGAGGATCTCCGTCACTTCTGCCTGCTTCACAAAGAGGTTTTCTTCTCGCTCTAAAATGCCCTTCATGATCTTCTGGTATTCTCGGCGGTCGGCCTGGGCTCGCAGGGAATGAACGGCAGGGCCCTTCCCCCGATTTAAAACCCGGTACTGGATACAGGCCCGGTCTGCGGCCTTGCCCATTTCGCCGCCTAGGGCGTCTAGCTCCCGGACGAGATGGCCCTTCCCTGTCCCGCCGATGGCAGGATTACAGGCCATGTTCCCCACGGCGTCTAAGTTTATGGTAAAGCAAAGGGTGCGCAGGCCCAGCCGGGCGGCGGCGAGTGCCGCCTCAATCCCAGCGTGACCTGCGCCGATCACCGCAATATCAAAGGTTCCGGCATCATAATTCATGGCTGTGTACCCCCTTCCCCCTGGGCTTTCAAGATCACCAGAGGCAGATGCGGGTGATTGAAGAGCCGATACAGGGGAGGCTTGCTTCCCAGTCCCCGAGATACTACCATCTGACCATAGCTGAGATCATAGCGCCCGGAGGTGTATTTGGGGAAAAACCCCTTGTGTCCAATCAGGCCGTCGGTGCCCGGTAGGCGGATGATTCCGCCATGGGCATGCCCGGACAGGGTGAGATCCACCCCGGCCTCCTGATATGTCTTATAGCGATTGTTCCGGTGAGAGAGCAGAAGCAGATAGGTATTCTCCCCTTCTGCCCAGCGCACTTCGTCCGCCAGCTCCCCAATGGTTTTCTGGCCTGCCAGGCCGTTTAAGTCCTCGGCACCCAGAATGGCCAGCTTATCCCCATCCCGCTCCAGCATCTCGTACTCGTTGGAGAGTACCCGCACACCGCAGTCTTTGAGGATGCCCTTCACTTCGTTTACACAATGGGCCGCCCATTCGTGGTTTCCGGTGATGTAATAGGTGGGAGCGATCTCCGCAAGCTCACGGGCCAGCGGCTCGATCATAGGAAGCTGCTCCCGGCTGTGGACAAGGTCGCCGGTGAGAGCTATCATATTAGGCTCCAGCTCTGCGATTCGCTCCAGCAGCCTTTGATTATCCGGGCCAAACTCCTTGCCGTGGACATCAGAGACAATGGCAATGCGGAAACCGTCGAAGGCAGCGGGAGCACCCGCCACCTCGATAACCTCTGTTCTTAGGTCATTCTGCTCCCACCAGAAGAAAGCTGCCAAAAACACCGAGATCAGCAGCCTGCGGCGCAGCCGCCTGCCCTTCGGACTTTGGTAGCGACCCTTAGTCATGTTCGATATAGAAGGGCTTCATCAGGCTGGGCTGTTCTGTGGAGTCCTTTTGCCGGCTTTTTGGGCCTTCCACGGGGGGCACCTTGCGGCGGCCACTCCGGCGGCTCTCATGTTGGAAAGCGGCTGGGTTCACGTCCTTGCCCTTTTTCGCCTTCTGGGGCGGCGCGGGAATTTCTCGTACGACAGGCTCCACCAGCGAGGCGGCCTTGGCCTCGGGACGGCGGCGGTTGCGGCGATTGCCCCTTCCCCGCTCCTGTGCGGACTCTTCCTCACGGGAAGGCGCGGCAGGACGACTCTCCCCCTGTCCTCCAGAATTCCGTCCCCGATTTCCCATCACCGAGGGGGGCAGCGACCGCCGGGTGGACAATAGCCGCGCCGTGGCGTCCATAATCACATCTCCGTCTAAGGGGTTGCGCCGGTTGCCGGCGGAGGGCTGCGGCGCAGCACCAATCTCCGACTCCTTCTCTAGAAGGGTGTTGAGGCTGCCCAGCTGCGGCTTTTTCCGGGGCTGCTGCCGATTCTTATCCCGCGGGGGCTGCGCCTTCTTTTCGGCAGGTGCGGGAGAAGGCGCGGTCGCCCTGACGGTGGGAGCTTGGGGAGACTTCGTCCCTTTGTCTCCCTTGTTGCGGACACTCTGCTGCTCCCGGCGCCTTTCCCGGGCGGCAGACCTGGCTTCCTCGTCATCTTCATTGACAATGCGCCCTTTTGCGTCTTTTTTAGGCGCTTCAAAGACCTCCATGGGATAGGGGTGGCCCTCCACCCGGGGAATACTCCGGCCCATCAGGACCTCAATCCCTTTGAGCAGGGGCTGTTCGGAAAAGTCACAGAAGGAGATGGCCGTGCCGCCGTTGCCGGCCCGTCCGGTGCGCCCAATCCGATGGATATAGGTTTCGGGCACCTCAGGCAGGTTATAGTTAAACACATGGGAGAGTTCTTCAATGTCTAGGCCTCGGGCAGCGATATCCGTCGCCACCAGCACCTGAAGATCCCCATCCTTGAAGCGGCCTAGAGCGGCTTGACGGGCGGTCTGGGACTTATTCCCATGAATAGCCGCAGCTTCGATCCCCTCTTTGGAAAGCTCCCGGGTGACTTTGTCCGCTCCGTGCTTGGTGCGGGTGAATACCAAGGCGTTTTTGATGCCCTCCTTCCGAAGGATGGAGGCGAGAAGCTTTGTTTTGTTCTTTCGGTCAAGGAGATAAAGCCTCTGCTCAATGATATCCACCGGAGAGGATACGGGATTCACCGCCACCTTTACCGGGTTCACCATGAGCTGATCCACCAGCTCCATGATCTCCGGAGGCATAGTGGCGGAGAAAAACAGGGTCTGCTTTTTCTTCGGGAGTAGGGCGATGATCCGCCGTACGTCATGGATAAAGCCCATGTCCAGCATCCGGTCGGCCTCGTCCAGCACGAAAATCTCCACCTGGGAGAGATCCACAAGCCCCTGACCGTGGAGATCCATGAGACGGCCCGGGGTGGCGGTGAGGATCTGCACACCGCGCTTTAGTGCCTCCACCTGTGGATTCTGACCCACGCCGCCGAAAATCACTGCGGTGCGTAGGGGCAAGCCCCGGCTGTAGGCCTTCATATTCTCTTCGATCTGAATGGCCAGCTCCCTGGTGGGGGTCAAAATCAATGCTCGGACGGCAGTCCCCTTTTTCGGGGCGGCGGCCAGACGCTGGAGAATGGGCGCGCCAAAGGCACAGGTTTTCCCCGTACCCGTCTGGGCGGCACCCAGGACATCCCTGCCCTCCAGCGCGGGGGGAATGGCCTTTAGCTGAATGGGTGTTGGGCTGCGGTAGCCGCAGGCCTGCAGGGCTGTAAGAATTGGCGCTGTGAGGCCAAGAGATTCAAAAGTCATAGATATTGTTTCGTCTTCCTTTCCATGTGTACATAGACGCGTCTGTTGTTCATACTATACGCCTTTCGGGCGTTTGTCATTCGGACTCCTGCTCTAAGAAATAGCTGGCTTCCATATCCGCCGTGGACAGGGCGAAGGCCAAGGGATATTTGGAAAGCGCTTGACCTACCATGCGGTTATCTTCCGGACCGGAAAAGCCCATGTGCCAGCGGATGGCCATGGCTTCCTCCCGGGAAAGGCGCATGAATCCGCTGATGATATAGACGGACTTCTCCCCGTGCCCGTAGGGGAGACTATCCTCGAAGTGAAAGGTAGGTACCGCCTGCCAGCGTCCGTCCTCTCCCTTCACATTCCGGGTGCTGGCCTTGTAGCAGCCGATCTTGCACAGGTCGTGGAGAAGTGACACAATGGCGATGGACTCGTCACTGTACTCCAGCCCGTAGAGATCTCGCACCCGCTCCCTATCCATATAATCCTTCAGGCAATCATAGACATGAAGGCTGTGGTCGCACAGTCCGCCGGGGTAAGCACTGTGGTAGCGGGCCGAGGCCGGCGCCGTGAAAAAGTCGCTGCGGTTCTGGAGATACTCAAGCAAAGCCTCCGCCCCTTCACGCTGAATATTGCTGCGGTAGATTTGCACAAATTCTTCCTTGCCGGACATGGCGCCGCCTCCCTCAATACTGTAACCCTGAGCCTCCTACTTATGTAAAAAGTGCTCTTTCCGCCATTCTACCATAGTTTCCCTAGGTTTTCACGCATATTTCCGTCGCTCGTAAAAAGGTTGTTTCCTATCGGACTCCGGGCATTCCCTCAGCCCAGAACAAACTCCTCGATGGCAAGGCCTACGCCATCCTCCTCGTTGGTTGCGGTGATGAATTTGGACATGGCCTTCACCTTGGGAGCGGCGTTCCCCATGGCGACCGGGAAGGCCGCTGCCCGGAGCATGGCCAGATCATTTCCACTGTCACCCACGGCCATCACCCCGCCCGGATGGACGCCAAGGTAATCCGCCAGATAGAGGAGTGCCTCTCCCTTATCCACCCCGGCGGCAGTAATCTCAAGCGCCCGGGCGGCAGGAAATACTACGCTGATCCCCTGGATCTCCGCCAGGGACTGTGCAATTTCCTCTCGCTGTTCCCGACTCTCGGTCATGATGAATAGCTCCTCCGGCCCGTGACCATCCGCCAAAAAGTCTGCCATGTCGTGCACCGTCTTCCTGCTATCCCGGATATAGGCAGGAAGAAAGAGGTTTTCCGGATGCATGGCAATCATCTGCCGGTATACCCATGGCTCCCCATAGCCCTGACCTCGATAGAGGGCTTCATGAGGGGCGCCGTGGCGCCGGAGAATCTCCAACAGCTTCAGGGCCAGGGGGAGGGGAATGGTTCGCTCCCGGACGAATTCATCGGTGATGTTGTCCCGGATGGCAGCCCCGTTGCAGGAGATGAGATAGCGGACAAAGGGCAGCTCCCGCACCAGCCGGGGCACCCCCAGGTGGGGCCGTCCCGTTACCGGAACCAGATATACCCCCTGGGCCTGTGCAGCCTCTAGGGCCGCCATGGTTCGGGGGGAAATCCGTTTGTCATTGTTCAGCAGGGTTCCGTCCAGATCCAATCCGATGATGCCTATGGGCACACTCATACCGCTACCCCTTCCCTTTTTATCACATATACTTTCAGTATACCACATCTCCCGCACCTCTGGCAATGCTCCTCCGCCTTATCCTGGCAGAAAACATCTCCAAGGGCTAGGCCGCAGAAAGGCCGGAGGAAGCCACTCCTCCGGCCCTGACTCCGACTTTGTCAGCGGGCACGCATCAGCTCTTTGAGGCCCCGGGCCAAACCCTCGGCAGAGAGGTGATGCATGGGAAAAATCTGTCCAATGGCCTCAATGGTAACGGCACCATAATCATAGGGCCAATATTCCTTGGGGATGGGATTAAACCACACCAGCTTCTGAAACCGACTCTTAAACCGCAGGAGCCAGGAAATCCCTGTCTCTTCATTGAACCGCCCATAGTGGATGTTTCCGCCCTCGTGAAACAGCTCCGAGTCCGCCATGGCCGCGTCCCCGATGAAGATCACCTTGTAGTCCTGGCCTAAGTTGTTCAGCACCCACTGAGTGGAAACAGCGCTGTCATATCGACAGGAGGGCAGGGTATAAAGTTCCTCATATACACAGTTGTGAAAGTAGTAAATGTGGAGATCCTTAAAGTGGTTCGCCTGATTCACCGCCTGAAACAGCTGGCTGCAAATCCGGCTGTAGGGCATCATGGAACCGCCGGAGTCAAAGAGAAGCAGCACCTTCACATTGTTCTGCCGGGGCCGATCGAACACAAGGCGCAGGTAGCCTCCGCTCCGCCCCGTCTCTTCGATGGTCTCCTCCAGATTTAATTGATCCTTCGGTCCTTCCAATTGGGCCGTTTGCTGGCGCAGGTGCCGGAAGGCCATCTGGAAGGTTCGCAGATCCAGGGTGAGATCCTCCCGAAAATCCCGGTACTCTCGGTCGCCCGCCACCTGAAGGGCGGTTCTGTGTCCGCCCTCGCCTCCCACACGGATACCGGTGGCGGCATAGCCCGAATGTCCCAGCACCGAGGTGCCTCCGGTGCCCACCCAGAACTGGCCGCCGTCGTGCCGCCCCTTCTGTTGGCCCAGACGTTCTTCTAGCATCTCCAACAGTTTATCCAGGTCAAACTTGGTGCGGGCGTCCACCTCTGCCTTGTCGTAGGGCTTCATCTCCTTGGGCTCCTGCAGCCAATCGTAGAACTCCCGGGGAATCTCCTCCACGCTTTTGATCCCCTTGAAGTAATCCAGAAACACCTGATCAAAGCGGTCGAAATCCGCCTCGGTCTTCACCAGCACCGCCCGGGCAAGATAGTAAAACTCCAGAAGGCTGTTCTTAGCCAGACCTTTCTGCAGCGCCTCCATAAGGGACATCCACTCGTTGAAGCTTATCTTCAACCCACCACTTCGCAGTGCGTAAAAAAATCCGATAAACACGACTCTCGCCCCTTACCAGCGGACGCCGCCCCGACCGCGGGTCTTTCGATTGTCCACGGCGGTAAGATCCTCCGTCTTTTTGAGAAGGACTCCGGCAAAGGGCAGCTCCTCCACGATGCGCTCCGGCGACACGCCGCCAATTTGAAGGGCCTGAAGCCAATCAAGCAGCTCCGAGGTGCTGGGTTTCTTCACAATATTAGGCATCTCCCGGATCTGGTAGAATGCCTTGATGGCCTGCTCTAGAAGGGCCTCCTCCAAATCTCCGTAGTGGGCGTGAATGATCTCCCGCATCATCTTCTGGTCGGGGAAGGCGATATAGTGGAAGATGCAGCGGCGCAGGAAAGCGTCGGGCAGCTCCTTCTCTGCGTTGGAGGTAATCACCACGATGGGCCGATGCTTTGCCTTTACTGTCTCCTGGGTTTCGGGGATATAAAACTCCATTTTGTCCAGCTCCCACAGAAGGTCGTTGGGGAACTCTAGATCCGCCTTGTCCACCTCGTCGATGAGGAGAACTACCTGCTCCTCCTGGGAAAATGACTCGCCCAGCTTGCCCAGCTTGATGTACTGGGCGATGTTATCCACGCCCTGCTCGCCAAACTGGCTGTCATAAAGTCGCTGGACGGTGTCGTATACATACAGCCCATCCTGGGCTTTGGTTGTGGATTTGATGTTCCATATCAACAGTTTCTTATCCAGAGCTTCACGGATGGCCTCGGCCAGCATGGTCTTTCCGGTGCCCGGCTCGCCCTTAATGAGCAATGGTTTTTGCAGGGCGATGGCTATATTCACGCTCCGTAGCAGCTCTTCTGAAACAACATATGCATTACTTCCCCTAAATTCATTCATTCCTGGTTCACGGTCCTTTCTCTCCCCTGGATACCATCGCGATTCCTCGCAGTTCAAAGCATTTCCTATTAGTATATCACAACTTCCCCAAAAAGTCATCTACATCGCCTCCTTTCCCAAAAAAAGTGCGCCTTCATGGTTACATGAAGGCGCCAAACGCAGGAGAATGGAATGAACGATGTCATGACGGACAACCACCGCTGTCCATATACAGAATATACCATTTGGCAAATGTTGTCAATCTCTTTTTTTGTCGAAACTGCACATT
>JAGFXS010000118.1 GCA_017861415.1 Bacillota bacterium | reverse complement strand
CTTTAGGCAACTGATGCCATAAAACTCCATCATCAGAATATTCTTTGGCTGCGTCTTCTTCTGTAGTCGGACGAGTGCCGCCCTTGGTGGCTGGTTCAACAAAAACTGTGTATGCCGGGAACGTCTTGCAAATCCCCTGGACTTGCAGGGGCCGCGCTTTTGGCGACCTCAAGAGCCAGAATGTCACGCCCATTCGCTCTATGTCAGCTTTTTTTCTAGCGAAGATCTCATCAGCGCCTTCGCCAGCGTGATTTCCCATGACGCTCAACACGCACTGCGGGCATTCCAGTGCTGCTTCAAGTAGTGTTATATTGTCTTTCTTCATCGCTAATCGGGATAGGGGGGAGCCTCGCGGCTCGTCCCCTCCCACACCACCTTACTATTACCCACAAGTTGAAACGATTTTAACGTCGAGTTTCATTCTTGAAAACCTCAATATTTGCCTCTACAAGTTGCTCGATCAATTTCCTAAGTCGTGCATAATTGGCAATCATTTTTTGCATTCTGGGAACCTGATCTCTATTTACATAAACGATCTGAGTTTTTTGGCGACTATCCTTATAGGTCAGACGATATGCCCTCCGAGATGACTTCTTCAAGCATATGCATCGCGCTCTGTTACATGTAGAACAAACGCTTGTGATCGATCCGCGAACAAATTCCGGGAACTGAGCCAATTTTTTTAAAAGTTCATTACGTTTCTTGGATGGATTCATCCTTGACGCCTCCTTATAGCTATAGTAGACGTATATAATACATCTACTATTCAAATGTCAATTTTAATAGGAGGTGCTCAATGAACCGACAAGATGAATCAAGTTGGGCCGCTGAAGAGTTTGCGGAAATCGATCTCGGCGATAAGAGACTCGATGCGCGGCTGATAATGTTATGCGAAAGATTTTCAGATGCCCCGGAGAGTTCGATTAACCAAGCATGCGCCGATTGGGCAGAGACCAAAGCAGCATACCGCTTCTTCCAGAACGACAACGTGGAGGTCGGCGAGGTGCTGGCAGTCCACCGCTGCAAAACAGCTCAACGTGCTAGGGAACACAAAACGGTTCTTGCACTCCAGGATACCAGTTACTTCGTGTACACTAATCATCCGAAGACTGGAGGGCTTGGAAAGATGTCTTTAAAGAAGGGCAAGAACGTGAAGAAGATTTACTCCATCGGCCTGATGGTGCACACGTGTTTGGCCTTAACGACCAAAGGCCTACCGCTTGGATTGCTGGATCAGAAGATCTTTTCACGGAAACTCCGTAAAAGGAATACCGGTAAAGCCAAACTTCACGACCATTTGCCGATCGAAGAGAAGGAGAGCTACAGATGGCTTGAGGCGTTAGAAAACACTAAGGCCTTAACGGGCGATACCGAAATTGTCACGGTCTGCGATCGCGAAGCGGATCTTTACGACTTCTTTAAGCGCAGCCAGCAAATCGGCGCTCCCGTTCTCGTTCGTGCCAACGCAGATAGGACGATCAACCGTAGCTCCCGGTATTCAGAAAAAAACGTCGAAAGACTCTGGGAGCATATGCGCAAACAACCCGATTCAGGTTCCTACGTGGTAGAAGTCCCGAAAAGATCGAAGACGAAACACGCCAAAGAAAGGAAAGCACGCACCGCAGTGGTCTCTGTGCGCTTTGGCTCCTTTATCCTCAATCCTCCCCGCAATAACGTCAAGCACAGCACGGAGAAACTTCCAGACATTGAGATGCACGCCGTTTATGTTCTGGAAGCGGACCCGCCAGATGGCGAGGAATCCATCGAGTGGATGCTCCTGACCAATATTGCCATCATGTCCTATGAGGACGCTTACGAGAAGGTCTTGTGGTACTGCTTACGCTGGCGAATCGAAATGTACTTCAAAGTCTTGAAGTCCGGTTTTCGGGTTGAATCATGTCGGCTGGGGCATGCCGACCGGCTGGCAAGATATCTCACTGTCATGAGCATTGTTGCTTGGCGGCTGTTCATGATTACCCTAATCGCTCGAACCGATCCGGCAACACCCTGCTCAACGCTTCTTGCCGATGAGGAGTGGAAAGTTCTTTTTCTGAAAGCAAATAAAAAAAAGACCATCCCTAAAAAACCACCGTCCATTGGTACCGTTGTCATCTGGATTGCAAAACTCGGAGGCTATCTAGCCCGAAAAAACGATGGGCCTCCGGGAACCACTACCCTATGGAGAGGATGGAAGCGGCTCGTAGATCTGAGTGAAGGCTGGACTCTGGTGGATCAGCTATGATACTTATGGGTAATAGCAAGCCCACACCACCGGGCATACGGATCACGTACCACGGCGGTTCGGTTGAGATGATCCCTTGACGTACAGTGTAGGCACCCCAAGCGAAACAAAATAACTGGCGGGAAGAGCGAACGCCAGGCCAGGGCTTCTACTCAGCCGCCAAGGGCCATGCGCAGACTTTGCCGTATTCCACGCCAAGTCACGGCTAACGCCACGATTGCGCAGTTCACGGTAGCCCCGCCTCCCCCATTGCTTCCAGAGATAGCATCGAAGTCGCCGCCTGATCCAGGAATCCAGTTCCTTCAGCGGAGACAGCGCCTCGGCAAAGCCAAAGTACGCTTTCCACCCCCTCAGATACCGCCCCAGTTCAGCAGCAATACCCGCTATGTTCCTTCCGCGCGTGCGGCTGCTAATTTCCCTGACCCTTTCCTTGAACCGTTTGATAGCCTCCAAGCTGATGCGCCGCCGGTAATCGAAGCGGCTGAAGCCGAACCCCAGGAACTTCCTCTGCCAAGGCCGAGCTACTGCACTCTTGGCCTCGTTGACCTTCAGTTTAAGGCGATTCGAGAGGAACTCACTGACCCTCCTCATCACTCGACACCCGGCCCGTCTGCTTCGGACGTAGATATTACAGTCGTCCGCATAGCGCACAAACCGATGTTCCCTCCTCTCCAACTCCCGGTCAAGCTTATCCAGAAGGAGATTGGCCAGCAGGGGAGACAGCGGCCCACCTTGCGGTGTCCCTTCCGTCGTCTCATGAAGAGCATCGTGCTCCAAGACTCCAGCTTCCAGGAACCGGCGGATAATTCTCAAAATCCTCCGGTCCTTTACCCTCTTCGCTACCTCGCTCATCAGCTTGTCATGGTTCACTCGGTCAAAGAACTTCTCCACATCCATGTCCACTACCCAGGTGTACCCTTCCTTCACATACCGCTGGGCACGCGTTACCGCTTGGTGCGCATTCCTTCCCGGCCTGAATCCAAAGCTGGACTCAGAAAACTCCGGGTCCCATTCCGGCTGAAGCACTTGTAGAATCGCTTGCTGAATAAAGCGATCCACCACCGTGGGAATCCCCAGCTTGCGCACCCCTCCTCCCGGCTTCGGGATCTCTACCCGTTTGACCGGTTGGGGAATATATGCGCCTCGAAGAAGAGCTTCCTTGAGTCGTGGCCAATGGTGCTTGAGATATGGCGCAAGCGCCTCGACGGTCATACCGTCTATCCCAGGGCTCCCACCGTTGCGTTCCACTTGCTTGAGCGCCCGGATCAGATTGTCTCTTTCAACAACCCGTTCCATCAACTGTTCGTCATAGGACGGACTCTCGGGTCCAGCTTCACCACAAAACAGTTCGCCCTCTACATGCAAGGGCAGCCACATTTGTATTGCCGGCCTACTGTTCATGAGATAACCATCCCAATCGTCCACTCATACCGTTCGGGCCTTCAGAGGCGACATAACCGCAACCTCTTCCCGTTTAGGCCGAGAGTTTCCGCCACCTGCTCTTTCGATATGCAGGGCGGGTTCCTAGTTCGTCCATGCAGGCTTCCTCTGCGATCTGTTTCATTCCTCCTAGTATGCCCTCTGCTGACTTCTCTCATGCGGTCAGGGTCGATTACTCTCCCCTCAGC
>JAGFXS010000117.1 GCA_017861415.1 Bacillota bacterium | reverse complement strand
CCGGCTTCTCCTGCAAGAGGGTGGAAAAACTTTGCCGAAGTGCATTCCATTTTTGGTTTGCATGCAAAATTATATAGGAATTTTGCTCCCCTGTCAAGCAAGCCTTGTTTAAGGCATGGAATTATTCTCAAAATTATCCCAATGCTTGGTGCATATTTTTCCGTTTATACCCCATCCCGCAACATAAACATGCCCCAAAAGACTTAGCATCTTTTGGGGCATGACATGTTTTTCACTGTGTGCTGAGTGATGGGCGGATCAGATCTCCATAATTACCGGGAGAATCATGGGATTGCGTTTGGTCTTCTTGTAGAGATAGCCGGACAGGGCGTTTTTGATGGCGGTCTTGATGGCAGTCCAGTCCATAAGTCCTTTTGAGGTGCAGCTCTCCAGAGCCTCCAGGGTCACTTGGCGCAGCTCCTCTATTAGTCCCTCGGACTCCTTTACATAGACAAAGCCCCGGGTAATAATATCCGGACCGGAGATTAGACCGCCGTCCTCAGCCGACAGGGAGAGAACCACCACGATCATACCGTCCTGGGCCAGATGCTTCCGGTCGCGCAGAACCACGCTGCCCACATCGCCTACTCCGTAACCGTCCACAAAGACGCGTCCCGAGGGCACTGTCCCGTTTAACTGTGCGGAGTCAGCGGTGAGCTCAATGACCCGGCCGATCTCGCTGATGATGACGTTCTCCGGTGGCGTGCCCATCTCCTGGGCCAGCTTGCCGTGGACCTTTAGGTGCCGCTGTTCCCCGTGGACAGGTATGAAAAACTGGGGCCGTACCAGGGCGTGGATAATCTTCAGCTCCTCCTGACAGGCGTGGCCCGACACGTGAAGCTCTCCTGCTCGCTCGTTGATCACCTCGGCGTTCTTCCGGAACAGCTCATTGATGACGTTGCCCACGGCATTCTCGTTGCCGGGAATGGCTGAGGCGGAGATAATGACCCGGTCCCCCGCCTGAATATCCACCTGACGGTGACTGGAGAAAGCCATCCGGGATAGGGCGGACATGGTCTCCCCCTGGCTACCCGTGGTAATGATGCAGATCTTCTCCTTGGGCAGGCTCTTTATTTGGTTGATGTCCACCAAGACCCCTTCGGGGATCTCTGTATAACCTAGCTCTGTGGCCACCCGAATAGAATTTTCCATACTGCGGCCGGTAATGGCCACCTTGCGGCCGTAGCGCTGTGCCACGTTGATGATCTGCTGGAGCCGGTCCACGTTGGAGGCAAAGGTGGTGACGATGATACGCTCTTCACAGCCCTTGAAAATAGCGTCAAAGCTGGCCCCTACAGCCCGCTCACTACGGGTGTAGCCGGGGCGCTCTACGTTGGTGGAATCCGCTAAAAGGGCTAAGACGCCCTCCTTACCCAGCTGGCCCAGCCGAGCCAGGTCCATCATTTTCCCTTTAATGGGGGTAGGGTCAATCTTAAAGTCTCCCGTATGGATGACCGTTCCCACGGGACATTTAATGGCAAAGGACACCGCATCCGCGATGGAGTGATTTGCATGGATGAACTCCACGGAAAACCGCCCTGCCTTAATGATTTCACCTGCTTCACAGGTGACCAACTTCACCTTGTCCAGGAGGCGGTGCTCCTCAAGCTTCAGCCGCACCAGACCAGCCGTCATCCGGGTTGCGTAGATGGGGGCGTTGATGGACCGCATCACATAGGGGATGGCGCCAATGTGGTCTTCGTGGCCGTGGGTGAGGAAAATCGCCCGTATCCGATCCTGATTTTTAATAAGGTAGCTGATGTCGGGAATCACCACATCAATGCCATACATATCGTCATCGGGGAAGCCCATACCCATATCCACCACAATGATATCGCGGCCAAATTCATAGACGGTGAGATTTTTACCGATCTCATTTAGTCCGCCCAGAGAAACAATTTTTAATTTTTCTGCCATATTTACTCCTTTTCAGTTTCTAATTATATAAATTTTGTCTGGCAGAACAAAACTTTTCTAAGGCACGGCAAAGTTAGGCGATCCCTGCGTGCCATTCTCGCCCTGTCCCGCGGAATGGAGTTGCATGGTGCTCACCTATGCCGAGCCTATGGGGCATCCGAATCCGGGGCGTCTCTAAAAACCGCCCGCTCTTTTTGGCTTCGGATTTGCCTACTATCAAAGCTATGTCTGCGTTTTATATACACGCGCTAAGCGCGGATACATCTGTTCTGATGTCAGTTTCCTTAGTATAGCACGCTGCCCAGGAAAAGTATACAGGTTCCCCGGGAATTATTTTCACTCCGCCTTCCATGTGCTATACTAGAGAAAAAGGAGGCTTCATCATGAACATTCAGATCTTTGGAAAGTCAAAGTGTTTTGATACGAAAAAGGCCCAGCGCTACTTCAAGGAGCGGGGTGTGCAGGTACAGTATATCGACCTAGGGAAGAAGGCCATGAGCCGGGGCGAGCTTACAAGCGTCCTCTCCGCAGTGGGCGGACTGGAGGCGATCATGGACTCCAAGGCCCCCGGGGCTGAGCTAGTCCGCTATCTGGCCTATGAGGAGGACAAGCTGGAAAAGCTCCTTGATGACCCCCGCCTGTTGAAAACCCCTATCGTCCGCAACGGACGTCAAGCCACCTTGGGGTTCTCTCCGGACACATGGAAAACCTGGGACTGACAGCCAGATAGACGCCGCCGGTGAAACTTTGTTCCGGCGGCGGTCTTCTTTTCACCATATTTTCCCGTTAAAGGCGTCAATCCACGGTTTTTCCTTCTCCGCAAAGGGCAGGTGCAAGGAAAGTGCGTCCCGCAGTCGCTGCTTATACAGCTGCACCGCCCATAGGGGCCCTTGCAGCTCCACCTCCGGCGAGAGGGCAAAGAGCCAGCCCCAGAACTGGGGACTCAGGGCCACCTCCACCCGGCAGATAAAGGCCTGCTCACCATCCGGGATCAGCTCCGTCTCCAGCCCGAAGCGATCCAGAATCACCCCCACCAGACTCGCTTCGCAGCGCAGTTGGAGGGTGTGGGTCTGACCGCGGTACATCCCGAAGTGCTGCCGAACGTGCTGCGCCTCGTCAAAGTCCTCCTCGGGCGTGCAGCCCGCACCGCCTGCCGCCAACGCAAGCTCCTGGATCTTATCCACCCGGTAGTGGCGCAGCTCCTGATGACGGTAATCATAGGCCGCTAGGTAATAGTTTTCATGATCCCATAAGAGGGCCCGGGGACTTACCCGATACCACCAGCCCCCATGGCGCAGCACCTTTTCCTTGCGCAGATTGTAGGCAGTGTAACGAAACCGCACATCACGCCCGGCGGAGATGGCCTCATGCAGGTGATCTACATTCTCATAGATGGCTTCATTTTCTGTCTTGGTCCGGTTGTCCAAGGAAACCTGCCGCCGGACGGTCTCTCCGTCATGGCGGCTGAGGAGCCCAGCCAGCTTATCAATGAGTTCACGGCTTTTTCGAGGCGTCAAAAAGCGGGCCGCCTGGACGATATCCACCAGCATTTTTACCTCGGCAGGTTCAAAGCCCCGCCCCTCTAGATACCAGCCACCTTCGGCTCCGGCCCGGAATGCGAGGGGCAGCCCCGCTTCTCGAAGGGCATCCATATCTCGGTACAGGCTCTTACGCTCGGCGGGAATGCCCTTGGCCTCCAGTCGTTCAATGAGCGTCGGGAGTGATACGGGATGCTGCCGATCACTCTCCCGTGCTAAGATTTGATAGACCGCCATCACCTTTTGGCGCTGATTGGCCCGTCGTCCGCCCATGTCCGCTGCCTCCCTCCTGCTGTGTCAGTCCTTGGCCGAAAACCTCCGGACGCACCAAACCCACCCAGACCTCACAACTGGGTGGGCTCGATGCCTCTGGATTGCGGGGTATTGCCCCCAAATCAGCCTCATCATATAACAGACG
>JAGFXS010000116.1 GCA_017861415.1 Bacillota bacterium | reverse complement strand
GCCAAAAAGACAGAGACAGGTCTACACTCTCCTCCACTATGCCGGTTACGGTCGTTTTCCTTTAAGCGTGGTCAACGATCAGAATGTCTTGGATCAGGTGGTGCCTGAGATAGAAAAATTAGAGAGGAACAGCAGGGAACAGGGGTTCGACGAGTACATACGGATGCTCAAAACCCACCAACTACCCCAGCCCCAGACCGAGAGTTGGGGCTAGTTTTGGATTGACTTCCAGAGATCCAAAATCATTATTGCAATCCAAAACGCGTCGACCATGCCGCAAGCACCGCAACCCTCTAAAGATAAATAGGATTTTTCTCAGGTGACTCGGAGGGTGGGTCTACGGGTATGCCTGAGTACATTCTAGTGAAGTCAAGGAGGGCGATTTTTCGAAAAGGACGATCTTGACATTTTAAAAAGGGTGATTATTTTTCTTTTAAAAATTTAATTTTGAAAGGAGGGATTAGCTATGGCATGGATGGTGTCTTTTTCATCTTTTTCCTCCTTCTTTTCGTCTTAAATGGTTACTTTGGGAACCTCCTGCCTCTTGGAATATCTGAACACCTTTGAGATCACTCCTCTTTTTTGAGCTGCCTTTTAAGGCCCAGCGTATAGCTCCATCGTCGAATGGGAAGCGTTCCACAAATCCTTGGGCCATTAGAGATTCTAGCCTGCTTAAAACCTGTTCCTTAGTCACTGGCCCTAGGACACAGGCCTCACCAATCTCAAACCATAACTCCAAAAGGCTCAGTTGTTCATAGAGTGAAAGAACCCGCAAGATCTCCTGATCAACCGCGTCTAGACTTTTTGCTTTCCCCATCGGTGCCTTCTCCCTTCAAAATTAACACCTCCGTCCGGAGAGTTGTTTCTTTTGTGCCTTCAAAGAAAATTCCCGAGTGATGTAGAAGGTTCTGGTTAGACTTCATCCAAATCAATATCTTCAATTCCTACAACCAAGCCATAAGCCCCGCTCTTGTGAACTAAGAAAATCGAATTCTGCTCCGTCCTGTTAAGAATCCATTCCCGATCACGTAACTGCTTATGTTTACCCTCCCGTAACCTCACGAGTTTACCTGCAAGGGTAGAATTTAACCTTACAGATCGCTGCATCTTCGACACTTTCTATCTCCTTCAGGTGAATTCTGAAAAAGAATTATTCTTAAACGCCTATCTTGCGCGTTGGGAATAGACATTCTTCCGGTAACTACTCACCCTCTTGAATGTAGAGGTGGCCAGAAAGTGCCAAATGAATAGCGAGGAGAGGATTGTAACCTTTGTTGGCCATGGTCTGGAGGTAACTGGAGATGCGGCAATAGGCCTCGGCGAAAGCCCTTGTTCGAAAGCAACCGGAGACCTTCTGCTTGACCTTGCTCATTCTCAAGTCGCGCTCTGCGCGGTTATTGGTGAAGGAGACATAAGGCCGTTTGGCAAAAAGCAACACTGCGGTCTCGTACTGTTTCAGGCGTTCCCAGAGGTTGTGGGCGTCTGTTTTAGCGATGCGGCCGCGCTTGCCATTTTGTCTGGGGGGAATGGCCGGGAGTTCTCTTTCACCTCGGCTCAGAATCGTGCGGTAGCGTTTTTGCAGATTCTTGTATTCGCTCCGCGACAGTTTCTTGTTTTTGCGCTTTGCGACGAGGACGCAGGTTTGCTGGAGCAGACGTTTCATGTTGGCCGCCCAGGCGTAGCCGTTGGCATCCACAACGAAGGTCAACTCCCGCAGCAGGTGCGAGCCGCAAAGGGCGTGGCCGCAATGGTCGTAGGCGAGATAGGAAGCCCAGCAGTCATGGATCACCACTCCGCCATAGCGCGGGATCACGCCGATGGCGTCCATTGCCTCGCGGCCCCGGTTGGGATGGAGGAACTTGCACGTGATTTCGCCCGCGGAACAAACATGGATCCAGTCGTTCCTTCTGTCGACACGGAAGGCAGTCTCGTCCACGTGCATGGCAGGCATGGCCAAGAGTTGTGCGATTGCAGACTCTTCCCATCGCTTGAGACCATGGTGCAACTGCATGACGTATTTGAGAAGGGTTGCCTCGGAGAGGACCTGTCCGATCAGGGTGAGGATCAATTGTTGAACCCGCTTGAGGGAGACCATCTGAGTGATGAGCAGATTGAGAGCATAGGCTTTGACGCCCGGCCCATATTGCAGCGGTCCGGGCATATCCGCCGGGAAGCGCCCCTTGGTTTGCTCCTGACACCGGGGGCACTGTTTGATTTCGGCGTCCACGTGGCTGACCACTTTCTCGAAAACGAGATCAATCTTTGTGCGTCTTTCATGTCCGTCACAGGGGGTGTTGTCGAGATCTTCGCCGCAGGTTTCACACACATGGACTTGGGCGACCTGAACGGTTTCCACCGTCCGGGTGTTGCTGGAGCGCGCGTTGTTCTGGGCCTTGCCCTTCCCTTTTGCGCCGGGTCGGCCGGCCGCGGTGTCGTCCCCGTGTGTCTGGGAGGAGGGTTTGCTGGAGTTGTGGCTGTCCTTGGTTGTGCGTTTTTCCATGAACACGGCCATCAGCAGCTCGAACAGCATCAGCATGGCCTGGAACAAGGCACGGCTTTCCGAGCCCATCTTCTCTTGGGCGCAAAGGCGCTCGAACCGGGCCTTCAGCAGGTCGAATTCTTCCCGAAGCGATTCTTTGTTGACGCTGGACATGATCTGTTGATCCGCCGAATGCCAGAGGAGTCAGGACGGACTCGCCTCACGGGCTTCAACGGCCATCATGGCGGCCAGCACCGCCAGCCGTTCCGCCGGGGGCAATGCCTGGTATCGTCTTGCCCAGTTGGCAGACTTGCGCTTGATCCGTTGTCGGTCGGTGAAGTTCTTGCCTGCGTAGCTGGCCCAATGCACGCGGTCCACGGTGAAGTTGAACCAGAGCTTCTCGGTACGTACCCCGGCGCGGTTCATGACTTGCAGTTCCAGGCTGCTCCATCCCTTGAGCAGGGCGTCATACAAAGCCGAGGGGTAGCCCGACAGGATGACCTGGCAGGGCAGCCGCTTGAGCAGTTCCAGCAACTCGCTATGATCCTGTTCATCGTAGTCGAAACGGTATCTGCGCCCCGAGGTGCGCGAGTGCCGCAGATACGGCGGGTCGCTGTAGACCAGCTCCGACCCCTGATAATCGTAATCGGCGAGAAACCGGTGCGCGCAGCCGTTTATCAGTTCCACAGGATAACTGCATTCGAACTCGGCGATCGCTTGCGAATCAAGGTCGATGCCGATATTGCGCAGGGCCGGCGGTTTACGCTTCATGATCGCACCCCCGCCCAAGTGCGACTCAATGTAGGTCTCATGCGGCGGCATCATCGCGATGATGGCCTGACACAAACCCGACGTTGCCTTCGACCCAAAATAACCCATGGCTCCGGATCCAATCTATTGTCTTGGACCCAAAGTATAGCTTTTCCCCGCTATGTTGTCAAGAGAAATCTCGATAAAATCCGGGGTTGCACCAACGGGAGGCTTTACTCGAATTCTGTAGGGGTGGGTGAGTAGTTACGGGACGGAGACTTCGTCCATAGAATTCTGAAGGATGCGGAGGAGAAGACCCTCAGACAGCTGAGGCTTCGGAGGGAGGGGAAGGATATCATCAGGATCATCGAGGAGGAGTGTACAAGGGAGAGGATAAGTGTGGAGGAGATCAAAAGGGGGAGTCGTCGGAGGAGGGTCTGCAATTTACGGGCAGTGATTGGGAAACGTGGTTTGGATGAGTTAGGGCTGCCGCTGGCGGAGATTGCACGGCATGTGGGAGTGAGCACATCGGGCATTGCACGGGCGGTTGCCCGTTTGGACGAAGAGAGGGGAATATCGAGATAATACAATTTAAGACACAACGTCCCGTTATACATTTTGTACAACAATTCAAGCTGAGGTGTCG
>JAGFXS010000037.1 GCA_017861415.1 Bacillota bacterium | reverse complement strand
ACAAGGGGGAAATAGAAAGCCTGTACGATTGAAAATATAGAAAACCGCCGCCAAGGAATTGACCCTGGCGGCGATGGAGATGCAGAAAATTGAATCAATAATTTTCGGCGTGGATTTCAAAATAAGCCCGGGAATGGTTGCAGACGGGGCAGCAGTCAGGGGCCTCCGTGCCATATTCCAGATGGCCACAATTGCGGCAGTACCAGACCTTCACGCCGTCTTTGCGCTCGAAGACCAGGCCGTTTTCAACGTTCTCCAAGAGCTTCAGATAACGCTCCTCGTGGGACTTTTCAATCTTGCCCACGGAGTCAAACATATCAGCAAGGCGATGGAAGCCTTCCTCGCGGGCATCGGCTGCCATGTACTTGTACATATCGGTCCATTCCTCGTGCTCGCCCTCGGCTGCTGCCAGCAGGTTAGCGGCGGTCTTGCCGATGCCGCCCAGTTCCTTAAACCAGAGCTTGGCATGCTCACGCTCGTTGCCTGCGGTCTCCTCGAAGATGGCTGCGATCTGCTCATAGCCCTCTCTTTTGGCTGCGGAGGAAAAATAGGTATATTTATTACGTGCCATGCTTTCTCCGGCAAATGCTTTCCAAAGATTGGCCTCTGTCTTAGTACCTTTCAGTTCCATGTGGGGTAAGTCTCCTTTCAAATTGCTTTGCATGTATCATCCCCGATGGGGTCGGACTTATTCGCCTTTCCAGAAGCCGTGGAGATTGCACCACTCATAGGCGGTGACATTACCCTCCAGAGTGGTCTTCAGGATGGGGTCCTGACCGGGCTTAGGAAGTTTAAAGACCACCATGTCTTCATTAACAGCGGCGATGATGGGAATATAGTGCTCCTCCAGCATGGGATGCAGCACGGAGCCAACCTGCACGGTGACCTCGTTACCTTCGCGGGTTACCACGGGGACGTGCTTTTCTCTAGCGCCGTCGGTGGTACCGGCCTTCATTTCTTCCATCTTTTCGCCACAGCAGATCACGGGGACCTTAGAATCGTAAACTTTGTAGATGATGTTTCCGCAATGGGAGCAACGATACAGCTTAAATTCCATGAAAATAGCCTCCTTAGTTTATATATCTTTATTTAAATGGATTGATGGATTGATAAGGGGCGGCGTCACATTGGACGCAGCCTTAGTTGAGTCAGATAGGCAGTCCTTGCAAATGCCTTTAAAGTAGACATCCTGCCGTTGCACCTCAAAGCCAAGGGCAGCAACCTCCTGCTGTAAGATGTTGCCTGTGGAAACAGGCAAATCATATAGGCTGCCACACTCGGTGCAGAAAAAGTGGGGATGCTCCGCTACGTTGGCATCATAACGGTCGGGAGTAAAGGGAATGCGCTGCACCTTTCCCCGCTCTACCAACTGATTCAGATTGCGATAGACGGTGCCCAGGCTCAGGGAAGGGTTTTGGGGCTTTAAAGCCTGATATAAGGTCTCTGCCGTGGGATGATCATAGCGATAGTTTAAAGCTTCAAAAATTCGTTCCCGTTGCTGGGAATAGCGCATATTTTTCATATTGTTAGCTGTTCCTAACTAAGAATAATTACTAGTTATAGAAATTATTATACACTTTTTGCATGGAAAAGCAAGTGGTATTTTTGGTTTTTTCTTTCGGGAGTAATTTTAAATAGAGCGTCAATACTAGGTCTAGATTCTCGACATGAGAATCAAAAAATAGACAAGCGCACAGACGGAGGTTACTTTGATGGGACGCACATTTTTTAGCGCCGTCATCGCCCTGTTTATGGTCTTCGCCCTTGCAGGCTGTATGAAAGACGGAACAGCCGCACATTATACTAGTCCAATTACCAGTAGCGAAAAAACCGCGACAGAACGCAACGGCGTTCACGATGGATCGACGAATATTGGTAGACAGGACCGTACCATGGGCGCGGATTGGCAAACGTATGACCGTTATTGGAACGGCTATACGACACCGGGGGCTAACACCGCTGGCACATTGAATAGAGGCCAGACGGTGGTTGGTGAGCGGACAACAAATAATTTGAAAAGAACTGCGGAAGGCATTGTCGGCGGCGTGGAGAACGCCGGACGAGACGTGGCGCAAGATGTAAGAAATACCGTAGATGGTACAGCAGGCGTCACCGGAAGCAACGTGAAGAAATAACGGGATAACGGTGGATACGGAAAAGGTGGGGCCTTAGCGTAAAACAGACGCTGGCCCTGCCTTTTCTTTTTTAACGCATTGTGTTATGCTATAATAACACATAAAACCCTAAAACCATGTAGATATGCAGAGAGGAAGGATCTAAACCATGCCGGTGGAAATCTTACAAAATATTTTTAGGATTGAGGTGCCCTTGCCTAAGAATCCACTGCGGATGCTTAACAGCTATCTCATTCGGGGGGAGGAGAGCAGCCTTTTAATTGATACAGGTTTTAATCTACCAGAGTGTCGGGCGGCCTTGCTTCCCGCCCTAGAATCTCTGGGTGTGAAGCAAGAGACGCTGGATGTCTTCGGCACCCATATTCATTCGGATCATATCGGCCTTGCCTCGGAGATTGTGGGGCCGGGCCGTGCTATTTACCTAGGCAGCGGCGATTTCCACTGGGCTGCTTCGGAGGAATCCAATCTCTATTGGGAGCTGATGGATCAGCGCTTTTTAATTGAGGGTTTTCCTCAGGAAGAGCTTACTTATCTGGTGGATAGAAACCCTGCCCGAAACTACGGGCCAGTGCTGGATCTGCCCAACTACAAGGTTGTGAAGGGCGGCGATACTTTTGAGCTGGGAGGTCATTACCTAGAAGTAGTGGAAGCGCCGGGGCACACCCCGGGGATGGTATGCCTCTGGATGCCCCGGGAAGGAGTGATGTTTACCGCTGACCATGTGCTTTTTGACATTACCCCCAATATTACCATGTGGCCCAACATGAAGGATGCCCTGGGGAGTTATCTGGATAGCTTGAAAAAATTTCGCGAGTTTCCAGTGAAGCTGGCTCTACCGGGACACCGGGAGACGGGGGATTATGTTGCCCGTATTGATGAGCTTCTCCGCCACCATGACCGTCGGGTGGCAGAGACAGAGCGTGTGGTGAGTGAGAATCCCGGTTTGACCACCTATGAGATTGCCGGAAGAATGACCTGGCAGATTCGCGCCAAAACTTGGCAGGAGTTCCCAGTGATTCAGAAGTTTTTTGCAGTGGGCGAATGCCTGGCCCATCTGGATTACCTCATTGGTTCAGGCAGAGTGGAACGGGTTGCGGATGGAACCCTACACCGTTATTTTGCGTTATAATGGAGAAAACCATGAAGAAGGAATACAGTATACAGTGCCTGCTGGCCCATACGGATCACACCCTGTTAAAGCCCGAGGCCACATGGCCTCAGGTGCAGACACTTTGTGATGAGGGAATGGCGTTTCAAACTGCCTCGGTTTGCATTTCGCCGGTCTTTGTGTCCCAGGCAGCGGACTATCTGGCGGGACGACTGCCCCTTTGCACTGTGATTGGCTTTCCCAGCGGTGCCCACAGCACAAAGACAAAGATCCTGGAGCTGGAGGATGCCGTTAAAAACGGCGCCACTGAGCTGGACATGGTGATCCACGTGGGCATGGTGAAGGAAGCTCGTTGGGCGACCGTGCTGGAGGAGCTGCGGGCCATGAAAGCGGCCTGCGAGGGGCGGATTCTTAAAGTGATTGTGGAGACTTGCCTTTTAACTGTCGAAGAAAAAATTCGCCTGTGCGCGCTGGTGGCGGAGGCGGGGGCGGACTTTATCAAGACATCCACCGGCTTTGGCACCGGTGGCGCTACCCTAGAAGATGTAACCCTATTTCGTCAGGAGTTGCCGCCCCATGTAAAGATCAAGGCCTCTGGCGGCATCCGTAGTAGGCAGGCCGCGGAGGCATTCCTCGGAGCCGGTGCGGATCGTCTGGGAAGTAGCGCCCTGGTGGCACTGGCTCAGGCGGACAGAGAGGCAAAATAACCCAAATTGTGACATGCGCGACGCTCAGACAGAATTCTGCCAATTATTTCTTTTACGGGAAGTATAATGGCGGACAACAGGAAGGCAGACCATAGCCTTGCTGAAGATACTGTCTGAAGGGAGCGACGAGACCATGAAGCGAAGGCTTTTGCTAGTATTAGTGGCACTACTGCTCTGGGGGTTAGCTGCCTGCCGCCAAGATCCCGGCCCCGCCGCCTTTGTTTTGGTGACGGATCCGCGGCAGGAGCAGCAGGGGCTTAGTCTGGTGCTTCAGTCGGCTGCGGAGGCCCAGGGGATGGCGGCTACGGTGGTGGTTGCGACGGAAAATACGGAACAGGCGCGTATTTCTGCCATAGATGCGGCTGTTTCAGGGGGCGCCGAGGGTATTCTCTGTGTGGGAGAAGCCTTTGCCCCTGTAATCTATGAAGCACAGAAGCTGTACCCCCAGGTGATGTTTCTTCTTCTGGATGGGGAGCCCAAAGAAAAAGAGACACAGGTATACGAGACGGCGGTAAATACCCATTGCATCCTATTTCGGGAAGAGCAGGCTGGCTTTCTAGCGGGGTATGCCGCCGTATGGGAGGGCTATCGGAGTCTCGGCTATTGTGCCGGGATGGAAACCAGCCGTTCTATGCGCTACGGCTATGGGTTTGTCCAGGGAGCCGATACTGCCGCAGCCCGTCTTGGACTGAAGCAGGGTGAGGTTTCAATCCGCTATTGGTATGTCGGCAAAGAGGCATCGGAGGAATTGACCAAAAAGAAGATGGCGGACTGGTATTCCCAGGGAGTTGAGCTGATCCTCGGCTGTGACGATGATGGAACGGAAGTAACCAAGAGCCTGGTGTCCGTTGCGGAGACCTCGGGCGGCAAGGTGATGGTCACCGATGGGAACTGGAGCATGATATCCCCTGTGGTTTTGGCTTCTGTAGAGAAGAACTATCCCCGTGCCGTCTGGGATGCCCTGCTGACTATGACTGACGGTATTTGGAGTAGCGCCCAGGCGGGACAGACCGAGACCCTGGGGGCAGCAGAGAGCGGCATCGTTCTTTTGGGCAATGAAGGCCATTGGCGGTTGGAGCATTTTAGCCAGGAGGATAGTCAGTCGCTTCTCAGGGAGATGGCGCGAGGTGACTTGACAGTCGATCCGGGGACCAATCGGGATAGCTTGCCTGCCACGGCCTTTTGTACCCTAAAGGAACATAGCGAAGACGGAGCTTGATCGATGGTAAAGAGCCCCCTGCATACCGTGAAAGACGGTATGCAGGGGGCTCTGCGTGGTTTGATAAGTCCACAGGCAAGAAAGGGTTACTCCTCAGGATAAATTTGCTCATCCCCCGAGGGGCCCTGTGTACCTGAAGTATCTGAGGAATCATCCTGGGTGGTGACGGTCAGCTCGTAGGAAGCGCTCAGCTTTCCGGCGGTGGCAGTAATCAAGGCAGTCCCGACATTTTTGGCAGTGACTACGCCTTTGTTAGACACCGTCGCCACGGCTGGATTACTGCTGCCCCAGGTGATGGCGGTGCCCGAGGGAGATACTGTAGCACCCAGAGTCAGATTTTCCCCTTGGCTGAGAAAGCCGAAGGTTTGATTGATGGCAAGGCTGGTCACCGTTACGCTGTTGGTTCCAGTGTTGTTGCTTGCGGTGGTGTTGGGCGGAGAGGTGGAAGCCTCCTGATTGCTGTTATCGGAGGGATTCTGGCTAGAGGCTTCGGGTTCCGGCTCGGTCTCGTAGCCCTCCTGGGAGGTGACCTGCTGACCGTCCGGATTTTTCTGGACGGTTATGGCACAGGAAGCGGTTTGGTTGCCTGCAGTGGCGGTGATGTAGGCGGTGCCCACATCCCGGGCGGTGACCAGGCCATCATTGGTGACGCGGGCAACGCTGACATTGCTGCTGGCCCAGGTCACCGTCATGCTGTCGCTTTCAGATTGATCCGCTTTGGTGACGGCGGCAGTGAGCTGAAGAGTATTGCCAGAGAGAATGGTGGCGGTGGTTTGGTTTAAGGTCAGCCCGCTGATCACCTGGCCTGGTTCAATGATTTGAATGGTATTAGAGTAGGTTTCCCCCCCCACAATGGCGACGATGCTGGCGGTACCCGCGGATTTGGCTGTGAGGGAGCAGGTAACCCCTTTTCCCGATGTGGTGACTACATTGGTGGCGCTGCTGCTCCAAAGGATATCACCCTCAAAATCCTCGGGAAGCCCCTCAAGAGTAGCCTCACCGGCTTCTCCGATGATCAGGGGGCTGGAGGAAAAGCTTAGCTGATAGTTACCGGGGCCGGTCTGAGCATCGGAAAAGAAACAGGAACGAAGAATGAGGGCCATCACAGCAAGAAGGGCCAGAAAAAAGAACAGGGGCAGTAGGGATCTGCGCCGCCGCTTCACAGGCCTGCGAGCGGGTCGTCCGGAAGTGGGTCGTCCGGAAGTGGGTCTGCCCGAAGTAGGTCTGCCGGAAGCAGGTCTTCCCGCAGCAGGTCTGCCAGAAGCAGGCCGACCGGAAGAGGGCCTGTCTGTAGCAGGTCTACCTGAAGAAGATCTGCCTGAAGCTGGCCGACTGGAGGAGGGCCTGTCCGAAGCGGTTCTGCCTGAGGGGCGGGAAGCTGTTTGGTTGCGCCCCTCTCCAGAGCGAGAAGATGTTTGGCTGCGGGGATCCCTGCTGCGGGAGCGGGGCTCATCATACCCATAGTCATACTCTCGCCGTCGGCTGTCTTCCCGGGAGCCGGAATGGGAAGGGGGTCGTTGGTTGCTCACAAAAAGCACCTCCTGTGTATTGGAAGCTGTGCTGAAAAGCTGCATGGTCCAGAATAGCATCCCGGATAACGTTCCGGTCTGGGGGGAATGAACCACGCAAACTTGATATTGCTGTTGACTCGCGGACATTATAGCACAAATTTTCCAAAAAAGAAACATTCACTTTTTGTACAGGCACGATTGTTTCCAAAAGCAAACAGTCTGGAGGGCGTTATTTACAGAAAGCGCGCCTTGTGCTACAATAATATTAATAAATGCTGGGGCTGAGTGAAAGGTTTGTAGGAAAGGATGGGGCGAGTAAGATGAGAAACCGCGTGCTATCTGTGCTGTGCGCCGTGCTGTTTGCTTTGAGCGCAATCCCCGTTGGACCGATTCAGGCGGCTCCCGTAAAGGAGCTATTTTTCATCGCCGTGAACGATAGTGCTCCGGAGCTCACGGGAGACGCGGCGCCTATCTGGATTGGGAGCAGTGCCTACATTCCTTGCGCGCTGTTTGATCGGCGGGTTTCTGGCGTGAGCCTTGGCATCTCCTACAGTTGGAGCAGTGAGGCCGTATTGTTGTTTTCCGGTGGGCAAACGCTGGAGTTTGATATTGCAGCAGGAAAAGCTTACGCCAATGGAGGCACACGGGCCTATGATTATCAGGCAGTGATTCGGAACGGGCGGCCTTATGTCCCTGCCACCAATTCCTGCAGATTTTTTGGACTACAGGCTACCATGCTCTACACCACCAGCGGCCCCCTACTTCGCATCAAGGACGGGAATCAGGAACTCTCGGACAATTTGTTTTTAGATTCGGTGGAGCCTCTCTTTGCCACCCGCCTGGCCCAGTTTAACAGCGCAAACAGTGGCGAAGGGACAGCAGGGGGAAAACCCGGAACGGTAATCCCGACACCGGAGCCAAATGAAGCCGGACCAACCCAAGATAAAATCGTCCAAACGACCATTCGTGTGACGAGCGGACTGAAGCTTGGCGGGATCATCAGTACCCTGAATGGCCGCGGGGTGAAAGGATTGTTTTTCTTTGCGCCGGAGGATCTGGCTGGGTATGACAAGGCCCTGCGTCAGCTCACAGGCAGCGGCCACCGAGTGGGGCTGATCCCACAGGGCGAAACGCTACAGGAGCAGTTAGAGAGCATAGCAGAAGGCAATCGCCTGCTTTCTCATATTCTCAGACAAGAAACGGTTTTTATTTTGGCCTCGGGACAGATATCGGAGATAGAGACGGGATTACGGAACGCGGGTTATCTGATTTGGGTGCCAAACGTAAGAGAGGAAGGACAGGAAACAACCGCCCTGCTGAATCAGATCAAGAACCAGCGGGGACGGGTAAAACTGCTCCTAAGAGCGGAATATGGAACGGGACACCTGGGGACCTTGTTGCGGGGGATGCAGACGGAGCAATTTGATTTGCGCCCAGTACGCGAGACCAGCTATTCATAAGGAGGACCAGGATGCGCATTGTGGAATTAGGCCCCGCAGAGGAGCGGTTGCCTTTTATGGACTGGAAAGGGATTGTCCGGCGTACGGAGCACCTCAATGCTCGGATGGAGGAACTCCGGCCGGACGGACTGTATGTAGAGCACGGCCTAGATCAAACCCATAAGATAGGCTGGGTGCGGATCCGCTTTCCGTGGCTGGAGAGCGGAGAGGCTGCCCGGCGGCTCCGTGAGGAATATGGCATCCGCAGTCTGCCCGTGGAGGAGAATGCGGTGACCTTTCTAGTAACTAGCCGAGCCTCCTTTGAGGACATGGACTACGTCCAGGGGGCAGTGGTGGAGCTGTTTTTGGAAAGCCTTCCGAGAGAATCTTGAAGAGCTCCTTATACGATGAAACAAAGCCCGCGCTGCCTAGGCAGCGCGGGCTTCTTTAATACTTGCTAATTAAGAAGGGCAAGGGCAGCATTTAAATAGGTGGCGAAGAGGATCCAGAGGAGATACGGAACCATGAGCCATGCAGCGGTGGGGTTTTGCTTGCGGAAGAGCCGTATGGTGTGAATAACCAGAATGTCCAGAAGTACGAGGATGGCAAGGGCGGCCCAGTGGAGGCCGAAGCGGAAGAACACAATACTCCAGCTAAAGTTTAAGGCCAATTGGACAAAGAACCAGAACAGCGCAGGCCCTCTGCACGGGCCCTCAGAACGCGAAACCAACCAGGCGGCAATGCCCATCAGGAGATAGAGGATGGTCCAGACTACGGGGAATATTTGCCCCGGCGGGGACAGAGGCGGCTTTTCCAGAAGGGCATACACGCCGCTGATGTCGCCACTCAGGAAGCCGCTGAGCCAACCCACGCCCAGCACAAAGGCAATCCATAAAAAGGGTGTGTTCCAGATGGATGATTTCATTCCAATCCCCTCCAGTTGTCCTTATTATATGATAAGAAACAAGAACCATGCCGCCGGGATGGAAATTATTCCATGAAAGGGATTATGGGCGCAGAGTCTCTAGGCCATGGGCCAGGGCAAAAAAGTCCTCTCGAGTGTACAGTGCGTTCAAAACAGGCAGCAGAGCGTTGGGGCTGAGATGCTCCGGCAGTTTCAGGGCGGCTAAAAGGCCGCGGCGGGCCTGGGCGCTGCCTTCACCGCCAGAAAGGCCCAGCAGATAGAGATCCGTTTTGGTGATGGGAGACTGGGTTTGTTTTAGAGCATTCTGATCCTGATCCAAAAAGGTAGCGCCGCCTCGGCGAAGGGCCGCTTCCAGAACCTGGGGGGACATGCCCTCCACCCCGATTTTACCTTCGGAGCCGGGCTGCCGCTTTCGGTGTTCCTTGCCAAAAATGTCAGGGATATAGGCGTGCTTCACCTGTTCCATGGGGATGGCTCCTTTCAGATGATTCCGGATGAGAAAGCCCGCGCTGTCGCTGTCCGTAAGGATCAGTAGTCCCCGTGCTTTGGCGATGCGACGGAGAAGCTCTAGCTGCTCCTTATCCCGGAAAATAGCAAAACCTCGGGTCTCTAAAATTACCGTATCCACCAGTTGAGCGAGGGTGTTTTTGTCATAACGTCCCTCTACCACGATGGCTTCCTTAATACGCAGCACGGTGTTGCACCTCCCCGGCGGAAAGTTCTGCCAGTAGGCAGATAAGCAGATCCTGGCTGTCGGTGCCGGATATGGATTTCATGGCCAGATCAGTCTCAGCGCAGCGAATCACTGCCCGACGGCACCATGCCAGTCCGAAATGCCGGGCGGCGGAGAGGAGCTTCTGGGCGGGATAGGAGGAGCGCATGCCCCACAGCTCCATGAGATAGCCAGCATCACGGCCGCGGTCTAGGGCAAGACGAGCGGTAAGGAGCTGACGGAAGTGCTTTCCCAGAACCGATAGAATCATGATGGGAGGCTGCTGCATGCGGAGAAGGTCCCCTAGCACTTCGGCGGACCTGGAAAAATCCCGGTTCATGAGGGCGTCGGTCATCTGGAAGACCACGGCATCCAACAGAGGTATAGCGACAGCGTCGATATCCTCCCGGGTGATGCGGCTGTGAGGCGCAAAGGCACCAATTTTCTCAATCTCGGAGATGAGCCCGTGCATCAGATCCCCACAGAGAAAAATGAGATACTGGGCCTCTGCGGTGCCAATGGTCTTTCCCAGGGCCTTAAAGCGCCGGTGAATCCAATCTGTGAGATCTCCCTGGCTTTGACGCTGGAAGTCTATCACCTGTCCATGGTCTCGGATGGC
>JAGFXS010000115.1 GCA_017861415.1 Bacillota bacterium | reverse complement strand
TGCCACCCGAGGAGCCACGGGTCAGTTCAAAGCAGGAGTTTTTGAGGTAATCACTGCTGATGCTGCCGTAGGTATCCCCCCGCACCATGGCATCCCCAAAGGTCAGGGTGATGTCGGTTGTCACGGGGACAGTGTCGCTGCTATCCACGGGATTGGTCACAGGAGTCAGTCCGCCCACGGTGGAGAAGGAGAACACCTGTCTGGCATTGTAGGTTCCCCCGGTATTGCGCAGGGAATTTTTGATTAAAATAATATAGTATGTAGTACTCTTGTCCAGAGACTCATCCGGCGTCAGGGTGATGGTTCGGTTGGAGTTGGACAGAGACGCCGTAAAGCTCACCTGAGAACCGTTTTCCTTCCCGGCCCGTAGCTCCACCACCTCATCTTCTACGTAGGTGCGGCTGAGGTCCCGGTTCGCATCGGTCTTGATGGTTTCCTGGAACGCCAAGGTGATCTTAGTGCTTGCCGACACCTCAGCGGCCCCATTCTTGGGGGTGACGGTGGGGGTCAGCGCCTGATAGCCGGAGCCATCATCGGGGGGTGTCTCAAAGGTAGTACCCGAGGCTGTGATATTGGCGCTGGTAATCCGGCCGGTGCCGGTGAAGTCCGTCGTACCGGCGATGTTGGCAAGGGTTACCCGGGTATTATTCGCCAGATTCACCTGGCTGCCCCCTCCGCCGGAGGCCACATTCAGCGTGGTGATGCCACCGCTGGTCAGATTCAATTGGCTGGGGCTGTTGATATTAACACTGTCAAAGGTGCCCCGGAGGTCCACATCGGCGTTTTTCAGGTTGCTGCCAGTAAGGGTGACATCGGCGAAGCCGCCCATGCCAAGACCATTCTCTGTCAGGGTGCAGCCGCTGTTTACCGTGGTCTTCCGCACGGCACTGTTCCCGCTGGCAGTGATGGTAGGCTCTCCGCTGGTCCTATTCACCACCAGATTGTTTGCCCCGGAATGGGTAAGGGTTATCTCGTCGCCGCCGTTCACCGTAAGGGTTCCTAGGATGCGGCAGTTTCGCAGAGTGACACCCCCGTCTCCCACACCGGAAGCCAGGGTCACATTGCCGATATACAGGGCATTTGACAGGTTCTGGGCAGAGGAGATCGTCACATCCGTCTTTACAACGGATTCGTCGCCTAAAATCATCTCAACAATCTTGGCGGACTCGCCCCGGGTCAGGTTGCCACGGGGATTAAAGTTTTTGTTATCATCGCCGGCCATGTAATTTTTGGCGTAGATCATCCGCGCCCCGGACTGGGCCCAGGAGTCGATGGCACTACCGTCCCGGAATTCATAGATACTCTTGTCCCCTGTGGGGGGCGTCACCACCCGAGAGAGCACCACCGCGGCCTCCTGACGTGTGATATTGGCATTGGGACGGAAGGTGCCATCCTCATAGCCGGATATATACCCCGCCGCCACTGCACGACGCACCTCGTTGTAGTACCAGTCTGCAGAGGAGACGTCCTTAAAGCTGATAGATGTCGCCTGGGAAACCCCCAGTGCATTGTTGGCCATCTTGCAGAACTCCGCCCGGGTAACGGGACTGTCCGGCTTGAAGGATCCGTTCTCATAGCCGGATATATATCCCCGGGACACACCAGACTGGATATATTCCTTGGCCCAGTGACCCCGGGTATCGGAAAAGGACTTTGCCGTCGCTGCTACGGCCCCCACGGGCAGTCCCACCGTTGCAGTCAAAAGAGCCGCAAGGCCAAGTGATAATAGTTTTTTAAGTCGTTTCATGAGCTTATTCTCCTCCGACGCGAATTGATGAATATTCAGATTATTATTGTATACCATATTTCCCCTGTACTCAAGGATTGTAAATAAATTGTCATCCTTTTTGACTATTCTTCATGGAAAAAGTTCCCGCCTATTCAAGTTTTTCTCGTTTCGGCACCCTTGCGCCTTCTTGGCAAATAAGCTATACTTTTAATCGTGGCTAACACATATGTATATTAAAGGAGGCATTTCTCTTGGACGACGGCAACATAGGGGTCGCGTTACTGATTACCATCATCCTCATCGCCATCAACGGCATGCTAGCTTCTGCAGAGCTGGCCATGATGGGTCTTTCGGAGCACCGTCTGCGTCAGCAGGCTCAGGAGGGCGACCGGAAGGCTAAAACACTTCTGCGGATGAAAGAAAACCCCTCGGGCTTTCTCTCCACGGTGCAAATCGGCATTACCTTGGCCGGACTTCTCTCCGGCGCCTTCGCCGCGGATACTCTGGCAGAGCCCCTCACCCAATGGATTGCCGGTATGGGCACGCTGTCCGGACCCGCCCTCTCTCTGCTGGGTGGTGCCATAACTTTTCTTGTCACCCTACTCATGACCTTTTTTATGCTGATCTTCGGCGAGCTGGTACCCAAACGGATTGCTATGGTACGTCCAGACCAGACCGCCCGCCGCGTGATGAGCCTCATTCATATACTCTCTAAGGTTACAAAACCCCTGGTAGCCTTGCTTACTGTCTCCACCAACGGAGTCCTTCGTCTTATGAACGTGGACGGCAACCAGCAGGAGGCCGTTACTGAGGAGGACGTGCTCCTTCTGATGCAGGAGGGCCGAAACCAGGGCCGCATTGAAGAGGTGGAAGTTCAAATGCTCCAAAACCTCTTTGCCTTCACCGACCTGCGGGTGGAAGATGCCATGACCCACCGTACCGAGCTTGAGACCCTCCCTGCGGACGGCACCCTTTCTCAGGTGGTTGCCCTGATGGAGAAAACGGGGCACAACAAGTTCCCGGTGATTAGCGGTTCGGTGGACCGAATCGTAGGGGTGTTCTACAGTAAGGACATCATCGCCCATTATCCCCTAGTGGACAGGCAGTCTCCCCTTCCCCTGGTGCGGGACCTGATGCGTCAGCCCTGCTTTGTTCCGGAGAGCAAGCTTCTCACCGAGCTGTTTTCTGATATGAAGCACAGCGGCGAACGGGTGGCCGTGGTGGTGGACGACTACGGCGGCACTTCGGGAATCATTACCCTTATGGACATTTTGGAGGAAATCGTGGGGGATATCAACCTCCCCGGTGACGGCCGTATCCTTCCCCTAGAAGATGGCAGCTATCGAATTGACGGCCTCATGGATGCAGACGAGGTGTTCCGCGCCCTGGGCCTGACCATTCCCGGAGACCACGGCGGAACCCTCAGCGGCTTTCTCATCGGACGTCTGGGTTACATCCCCCGGAAAGATGCCCGCCCGGAACTGATCCTGGAAGATTGGCGCTTCCGGGTGGAAGAGATGGCCGGCGGTCGCATCCGCTGGATCCGGGCCGAGCCGGCCCCCGCCGACGAAGAACCGGTGACGGAGGAATAAGGCAACTTTTGCCTGTCCTTACTGTTCACGAGCTCCTTTGGTGCCGGTTGCACAGGGGTGCCGGATTTCCCGAAATACTGCCCCATACTTCTTGTTTTTGGGGGCGGATTTTTTAGGTTTTTGCCTGAAAAAGAGGAAAACCCGTCTCTCACGCATTGACACAGATACAATTCGGTATATAATGAAGTGATTGCAAGAAACGCCTAGGAAGGATGTCGTTTTGAATGGATAATCGTCAGAAAACCATGGACAAAATCGTCGCACTCTGTAAGGGTCGCGGCTTTGTATACCCAGGCAGTGAAATTTACGGCGGTCTGGCCAACACCTGGGACTACGGCCCTCTGGGCGTGGAGCTAAAAAACAACATCAAACGGGCCTGGTGGAGGAAGTTCGTTCAGGAAAACCCCTACAACGTGGGCCTGGATGCCGCCATCCTCATGAACCCCCAGACCTGGGTGGCTTCGGGACATGTGGCCACCTTCAACGATCCCCTCATCGACTGCAAATCCTGCAAGATGCGCCACCGGGCCGACAAGTTGGTGGAGGAATATAACCAGGAAAG
>JAGFXS010000036.1 GCA_017861415.1 Bacillota bacterium | reverse complement strand
ATCGTTCGTCCCTTGCAGTGCCCCGCCTCAGGTTTCCCCGTCAGCGACAGCTTTAGTAGAATACCACCTTCTTCCCCCTATGTCAATACCTTTTTTCCATACTTTACATTTTCTTTTTTCTATTCTATAATTTTGTCTAACAGAAACCATCTCACCCATTATACACAACGTAAAGCGAGGTAAATGCCATGCCCATTCGGATCCCTGACTCCTTGCCTGCGAGATCCACCTTGGAGAGCGAGAACATCTTTGTCATGACGGAATACCGGGCCCTCCACCAGGATATCCGCCCGTTAAATCTATTAATTCTGAATTTAATGCCTACTAAAATCGTTACCGAGACCCAACTTCTTCGAAAACTCTCCAACACCCCCTTGCAAATCCACCTAGAGCTCCTTCAAACCGCCAGCTATGTAGGCCATTATACCGATGTCTCCCATCTGGATTCCTTCTACACAACTTTTGAGAAAATCAAGCACAACAGCTACGATGGCATGATTATCACCGGTGCCCCCGTGGAGAACCTGGACTTTCATCAGGTGGACTACTGGGAGGAACTTTGTGAAATCATGGAGTGGTCCAAGACCCATGTCCACTCCACCCTGCATATCTGCTGGGGCGCTCAGGCTGCCCTGTATTACCATTATAATGTTCCGAAGTATTCTCTTTCCGAGAAGGTCTTTGGTGTTTTTGAGCATGATGTCTTAAAGCCCTCCTCTCCCCTGTTCCGCGGCTTTGATGACACTTTCTTCGCTCCCCACTCGCGCTATACCGAAGTGAAAGAGGAAGATGTCCAGGCGGTCCCCGCGTTGGAGCTCCTCTCCATCGCTCCTGGGGCAGGCGTATTTGCCGTTAAGTCCAGGGACAACCGAAGGTTCTTCATTTTTGGCCATCCCGAGTATGACCCTGAAACTTTAGCCTTGGAGTACCGCCGGGATCTGGACAAGGGAATACCCATTCAAGTGCCTAAAAACTATTTCCAGAACGACGACCCCCAGACAAAGCCCATTGTCCGCTGGCGTTCTGCAGGGCAGCTGCTCTATAGCAATTGGTTAAATTATTATGTCTATCAGACGACCCCCTATGACCTGACGGAACTGAGTAAGGATCATTCCACAGATGAACCCGACCGGACCAATTCTCCGGACGCATAAGAGACGAAGAACGAGCCGCCAATTGGCGGCTCGTTCTTCGTCATCTCTCTCCTCGATATATGCACTCCACGGTAAGGGACGCCTTCTCACAGAGCATCCGCACTACAACACATCGTCTGACTCAATTGCATGCAATGGGGCCAAACAGGGAGCACATCAGTTTTCCTGATCCTCGTCTTCGTCGTCCTCATCGTCATCGACCAGGTCCAGGGAATATGTCTCATCACAGGTGGGGCAGTAGCTTCCACATCCTCCAGATCCTCGGACACAGCGTCGAGGCCCTCGCTGAGCAGTTGATCGGTCTCCTCCAGCTCTTCTAGGGCAAACCCGATCTCTTCCAGCACCTCAATGATTACCTTCAGGAGCTTGCCTTCCTTGGTGGGCTCCTTGTCTAGTTCCAGCCCGTCGGCTAAACCCTTCAGATAGGCTACTTTCTCATTAATTGTCATTCGAATCGTCCTTTCTGTTCGACAGTTCAGCCCTTGGCGCGCTCTAGGTACTCCCCGGTACGGGTGTCTACCCGGATTCTATCGCCGGTGCTGATGAAAAGAGGAACTTTGATTTCTGCGCCAGTTTCCAGGATTGCAGGCTTAGTCACGTTGGTAGCAGTGTCACCCTTAAAACCGGGATCGGTCTGGGTGATTTCTAACTCCACAAAGGTAGGGGGTTCCACGCCAAATACCTTGCCCTTATAGCTCATAACCTTACAGGACATGCCGTCCTTCACAAAGCGGAAAGAATCCCCAAGGACATTGGCGTTAATGGGCACCAACTCATAACTTTCGCCATCCATGAAGTAGTACAGGTCACCGTCGTTGTAGCTATATTCCATATCCTTCTTCTCCACGAAAGCGTTTTCAAACTTTGCGGTGGGGTTAAAGGAGGTCTCGACCACGGCGCCGGAGATGACATTCCTAATCTTGGTACGAACAAAGGCTGCGCCCTTGCCAGGCTTCACATGCTGGAATTCAACAACCTGCATCACCTGTCCGTCCATCTCAAATGTCACACCATTGCGAAAATCGCTGGCAGAAATCATAATATTTATCCTCCAAACATATATTTGGTCTGTCGTATCGATAGTATGCGTACATGAAGCTAGACTATTTTACAATACACTTTTCTTTTTTGCAAGCAAAATGCATGGGAAATTCCTCGGAACCCCCGGGTTTTTCAATGAATTTGGGTTTGGAACCATTAAATTCTGCATTAACTCCGCTTCCCGAAGGTGCCAGCCCCCGCGCGGCGGCGGAAGGGCGTCTCCAATCCATAGCGTAGAAGGCGGAATATTGTATCCATCTGCATGGGCCGGACAAGGATGGAAAAAATCCCCGCACGGTTGGCCCCCATGATATCTGTGAATATCTGATCGCCAGCCATGGCGGCCTCCTCCGGCCGACGTCCCATGATCTCCAGCGCTCGCTCAAACCCACCCCTACGGGGCTTCCCCGCCCGGCGCAAATAGGGCACCCCAAGCTTTTCTGCGAAGGCTTGCACCCGCGTAGGCTTCCGGCTGTTGGAGAGAATAAAGGGCTCCACCCCCGCTGCTCGCAGCTCCGCCACAAAATCACACAGGGCTTTGGCTGGTTCATGAATACGATAGGGAGATATGGTATTGTCCAGATCCAAAAGGAGCAGGGTGATCCCCCGCGCCTTCAATGCGTTTCCATCTAACTCCAACACACTTCCGTACCACTCTCGGGGAATCAACGAAAAAGTCAACGTAAACACCTTCTACTTTCCATGCCCGGGGCATAAGCTTTTCAGAGTATTATACATGGAAACCCATTTGCAGACAAGGGGGAACCGTTATGAATCAATCCACCTCCCAGTTCATTCTCGTGACACCGCCCAATCATATTCAGGCAGCGAGTTCGTATCGTCTGCCCCTTGCGCATATGGCTTATCGCATTGGAAACGGCCCCCACCTTTATCGGGCCCAGTTCCCGGCCATGCCCAAAGGTGGCCTAATGATGATCGGTGAGGACAATTTTGACGGACAGGGCGACGTCACAGTTTTCTGCCGGGAGGTAATCCGGGAATGTCAGGCCCGAGGATTTACCGGCATCCTCTTCGACCCGGAATCCGCGCCCTCCCCCGCTCTATCGAAAATCATCTCCATCCTCAGCGAACAGATAACGCGCCGGGGCTGGTCCTTTTACTTATCCGAGGCCTACAGTAATTACTCCGATAACGCCCGCATTCTGGTTTCCTCCGCCATTTCGGGTGGCTCCCTGCACCAGCGGCTCTCCGCGGCTGCGGATCGCTACGGCGCCCAACGGGTCACGCTGTGTATCGACCGCTCTGCCGAAGATTTCTTTCTCCCCGCCTCCAGAGGATCCGGCAGACCCCTTAGCCGGGAGGAGCTGCAGCAAAAAATCAAGGCTATCTCCCCCTCTATTTTCTTTTCTCATGAACTATGCGCCCACTACTTTACTTATATGAACCGGGATAACGGTGCCCACTTCGTCCTTTTTGACGATGTAGGAAGCATCCGAAAAAAAATTGCCCTGGCTGAACAGGCTGGTATTCGACGTTTCCTCCTTTTCTACCATCGCGTGGATGACCTTCTGCCAGAACTTTTCGGCACATCCAACCCTTAAACCAATACCTATAGATCCCGCCGCCATATAACTTGACCCGACAGAAAGCCATATGCTTTCTGTCGGGTCTTTCTATTTTACTTCTTTGTTTTGCTTTTACTGCACCACCCTCGGCGAGAACGAGCTGCGCCATCGGTTAACTCGCTAGGTGAGCTGATATCCCGACTTTCTCCGGAAGCAATGGCGGCGAGAAAGTAATCTTCCCCATTTCCGCAAGACTCAACGAAGGCTAGACCTTATTGTTTTCAATATAGGTACCTTTATGATTCCGTTTGGCATCGTACATGGCCTCGTCGGCAAAATGGAGCAGTTCATCGTAGGAGAACGTGTCCCCCTCTATCCACATAACCCCCGCCGATATCCCCACAGGTTTATCTGTCCCGTCAGGGAATGTCATCTGCTGTGCCTTCAAGTCATGATAGAAACAATCTAGGCAGGCTCGGATTTCATCCTTGCGTTCATAGCTGTGAAGCAGCAGGACAAATTCGTCACCGGATCTCCGCCCCAGGAAGGCGTGGTTTTGCGCCTCCATACGCTTCAATTGTTCCACCGCGGTGATAATGTACTGATCTCCCCACTTGTGTCCATAGGTATCATTGATGGACTTAAGGTCATCCAAATCCAACATTACCAGCGCAGCGCAGTCTGTGGGCAATCGCCGCTTTTTCCAATTATCAAAAGCGCTCTGGAATCCCTTTCGATTGAGCAGCAACGTTAAGGGATCATGATCTCGCTCCCGCATAATTCGTTTCTTCCCAAGAATCTCGTCGGTGACATCCAGCACGACACCGATGGTGGCACCCGCCTGGGCAGTCTGTTTGAAACGGACCCAGCGACTGCTCCCGGGGTCTACCTCGTAGACATCGGTTTCATCGGGAACAGGAGCCTGCAGCGTCTCCTCCAGCATGGCGACAAATTCCGCAGCATTCATCTCTGTCGCTGAACTGTCTTCTTTCCAGCCAATGACGGCGGAGAAATTGTGGGTAACAAACACGGTTCCCGTCTCGTGGTTGATTTCATAGGCACCAATGGGCAGCCCAAGCAGCTCCACAATTTTGGCTAGCCTCGATGCCGATTCCAATGTTCGCCTATTAGCAAGTTCAATGGCCCGGGACAGTTCATCCAGTTCAATGAGTCCGGTGGGATTCAAACGGAATGTTTTCTGTTGATTGCTGTCGTTCACTTGGCGTGCCAGCTTAACGATCGGCCTACTCATTTGTATGCTGATCAGGATGGCACTAGTCACACCCAAACACAGGGCCAGCAAAAAGGAGATGCGCAATATCTTCATAATACTGTGGGCGTCACTGAGTAAATAATCCCCCCGCATGATACCCACCAGATACCACTGCTCTTTCTCAAAGGGCGTGCGATATTGATATAAACCCACTTTTTCCACCGCAGCATACAGTTCTTCCTTGCCGTTATGGTTATTAATCAGGTAAATATTCTTTCCCTCGTCCACGGGAGTGAGCTCCAAATTCTGTTCTTCACTAATCATGCGCCGCTGAAGGGCCCCCCCCATGACAATGGGCGTCAGATTCTCCTTCCCCTCTTCGCTATAGCCGATCAGGTACCCCAAAGAGTCCTTGGGCTGCAATTCATTGGCGGGAAACTGCTTGTCCAGATAGCTCAGGGTAATTTCAATACCAATGACACCCCGTAGAATCCCTCCGCTGTCGAAGAGGGGAATGGAGTATGTCACGACGGGTACATCTCCTTGCTGCAGCGTGAAGGGCTTACTCCAATAACCCAGCAGAGAAGCTTCGCTGGTTATGGCGGCATTGTTATGCGGCTTGACAAAAAAATCCTTGTTTTCTTCCGATAGTTCAAAATTATACCGCCAAGCCTGATCCAAGGGTATTTTCAAAGACTTCGCCAGATCCGGTGGGCCGTAGATCATATAAATATCGTCGTTGCTGTAGGAGTTCATAATGGGATCATAGTCCCTCAGATACAAAGCGGGAAGCTCAGGCGCGCCGTTGCCCTCTCCGTGTAGAATGATATAAGCCCCCGTTGCTTCAGTGGTTCTGAGCATGGGAATCAACTCCAATACCGCCGCATCAAAAAACGCGTCTGAATCTTGAAGGGAATTCTGGGGATTTAATAATTTAGAGATGTTGGAGACGTACGGATCAAAATTGGTCCAATTGTTCTTCATTTCACGTTGCAGATAATCTTTTCGGTTGTCTACTTTTTCATGAAACAGCTGATAGGCCGTGTTCCTGGCTTTGTCAATCACACCGCCGCCAATCAGAAACGCCACAAAAAGAAAGGTCTGCAGTATAACGATAACCAATATTAGACTGGTCAACCTGTAAACAATGGAAGTTGAACTGTACTTATGACTTCCCATGGTGTTTCCTCACTATTTTTTATCAAGAATGAACCCCGCCTCATTGATCATTTCGGAATACCACTGTTCAAAAGATGCGTCTGAGCTCAGCTGCGAAATCAGTTTCCCGCGGTCCGCTCCCTGTGCGACTTTTTCTTGTAGTGTGGCCAAGTCTTGATTAATCTTGGTGATCAGGTTCGTATCCAGCAGACTTCTCATTTCATAGCTGCCTTCAAAGGGTTTGCTGTTGTACAGCGTATAGTTTTCGAACATAATATTGCTTGCTTTGATGGATTCCACAATGGCCTCCAACTGGACATCGTTGGCTGAAAGACGGTCAAGCATTTTTTGGGGGTCTAGGGCTTCATTTTTCACCGGGAAATAGCCTGTGTTGATAGCAAATTGCAAATTCTGCGGTATGTCTGTAAACCACTTCAGGAAGAGCATCGCCGCATATTCATGTGCCTCGTCACTCTGGGCCACACACATACCCGCCCCCTGCTGAATGGCCACTGCAGAACCGTCTCGAAAGTACGGATAAGGCAGCACCAGTGGCTCGACATTGATCATTTCCCCATCTTCAAAGGCTACGTTTACTGGGAAATATGCCGCTCCCGCGGTAGAGCCGGTATATGACAAAACGGATCCCGTCTTTGCATCGTCAGAGCTAAACCGTCCGGATTTCATAAAATATCCGTTGATATAGGGCTTGTAGAAATACTCCCAGATCATCCGCGCATTTTCTTTTGTGAAATTCAGGGTTGCGGTGCCGTCTTTTGCGTAATCGTAAAGCTCGGTTCCCAGCTGCATATTGGCTACCAGCATATAGTTGGCGTTGGCATCCAGTCCAAAAAAGCTTCTTCCGGTTTCTTCATAGTAAGCTTTCGCCACTTCATTTAGTCCTTCCCATGTGGCCAGATCTTCGTTGGTGTAACCGTGCTCCTGCGCAAAGGGCTCCCAATATGTTTTGTTGACATAGAGGTTTTCAAAGGATTTCGCAATGGGAACAATGTAATACTGTTCCCCATCCGTAAATTTACCCTCCTCCAGAAATTCCTTTCTGAAGGCACTAATCTCCTCTTCGGTGAAGTACTGGTCCATGCTTACCAGTCCCACAAGCTGGTTTACCCGAAGAGCATTATCTGCATAGGAGGCAAAAATATCCGGCATGGGAGATGAGCCGATAGATTCGTTGGCAGCATCAAAAACGGCGGTAGCCAACTGGCTCACATCTCCCTGGCTTTTGGCGTCTACCACCACCCCCCGCTCTACGCCGACTGTCTCATTAAACTCCGCCACAAGGGCGTCAAAGGATTCCTTCACATTTCCATTATAATAATGCCAAACTGTCACGGTAATAGGTTTGTCCGGATCCAAAGGATCTGATGCGGTGGAGGTCGTACAGGCAGCCAGCATCAAAAGGAGCATCAGCAGTATCAACATGGAAATCCACTTTTTCATAACCATCTCTCCTGAATGTCTGTTTTGGGTTCTTTGGATTGGGTCAGGGCAATCCCGCCTTTTTGTAACCATCCAGCCCATCTCTCATCCCACAAAATACCTTCTTAATATATTTCGACTAGTTTCTATAAACACTTTATAACAAAAATATTTTTTCTTATACTTATTTTCAAAGTCTATCAAGCCAGATTATTAGGAAAACACCTTGCGGCGTCGGATTAGCACCTCCTGCATCTGGATGGAATTTCACCATCGAACAAATACTGGTTACCGCTATTAATTAGACGCTGGGCAGCAAGGAAGCCGTCCTTATCACCCTTTAGAACAACATCTTTACGGTGAAATTCAAACCTGACGTGAGTGTGGATAGGGGTGAATAAGAACATAGAACGAACAAGACACCCTACGAAATAATAACGCAGGATGCCTGGCCTTTACTGTTTAGATCAGCTTCTCAACTCAAGTATACCGAAATTAATGAGCTGCTACAAGATAGTATATTTAATTGTGTAGTTCTATTTTTATTTGTCATTCAAGACATTTGTGGGACAAAAGTACGCACGCCTCAACATGATTGGTTCTGGGGAACAAATCGCAGGCCTCCGCCCTTTGAAGGGTATATCCACGTTCTGAAAATAGCTTCACATCACGCCCCAAGGTACCCGGATCACAGGAAACATAGACCACCCGCTCCGGCGCCATTTGAATAATGGCTTCAATTACCATTGGGGACAGGCCCTTTCGGGGTGGATCCACACAAACCACATGGGGCTGCAGACCACGCTCCGCCAGTTCCCGTGCAGCCTCCCCTGCATCGCCGCAGAGAAACTCTACATTGTCAAGACCATTTCGCAGGGCATTTTCCCTGGCATCCTCAACCGCCTGGGGCACTACCTCTGCTCCAATCACTCGCTTTGCCTTCTGTGCCATCACCGAGGTAATGGTCCCGATGCCACAATAAAGATCCAGGACTGTCTCGCTTCCCGTCAGCCCCGCAAATTCCAGTGCGCGGCTGTACAATACCTGGGTCTGCTCCCTGTTCACCTGATAAAAAGACGGCACCGACAGGCGGAATGTGAAACCGCAAAGAACATCCTCCAGAAAATCCTGTCCCCAAAGAGTGCGGTACTCCTTCCCAAGAATCACGTTGGTGCGTTCCCGATTCACTGCCAGCACTACCCCCACAAGCTTTGGCTCTGCCTGTTGCAGCAAGGCAAGCAGCTCCCCTTGATGAGGAATCTCCCGCCCGTTTACCACCAGAGCGCACAGGGATTCTCCCATCCGGCTGGTCCGCACATACACGTGACGCAATAGTCCCTGGTGCTGCCGCTCGTCATAAGAGGACACTTGATATCGCTCCACCCAAACCTTCACCGCATTCCGCAGACGGGTAGCCTCCATTGGCTGGAGAAGACAGTCCGCCGCATCAATCACCTGATGGCTCCTAGCTCGGTAAAAGCCAATGCCTCCATCTCCCACGGGAAACTGAATCTTGTTCCGATACCGCAGCACCTCAGGGGCGCCATGGATGACGGAAACCGCTGTCTCCGCACCGCCAATCCGGCGAAGGGCCTCCTGCACCCGATCTTGCTTAAAGGACAGTTCCTCCTCATAGCTCATATGCCGAAGCTGGCAGCCCCCGCACTGGGGATAGTAGGGGCAGTCAGGCACACGGCGCTCCGGGGACGGCTCCATAACCTCCTCCACCCTGCCCCAGGCGGAAGATTTTCCCACCTTTAGCAGCTGAACCCTACATACCTCGCCCCGAAGAGCCCCCTTCACAAACACTACCCGGCCGTCTTCCAATCGGGATACCCCCGCTCCATCGCTGGCGTAACCAGTCATGGTCAGCGTCACAACCATATTCTTTTTCGGTTCTTTCATAAAGTTCCCTCGCCGTTATCATCTATCACTTTTTTGTTTTTATATAATATCATAATTTTTTTCTGTTGAACAGGGTATCATTCGGTGTGTTTTTCTACGGTGTTCACAATTTGTCCTTTTATCCGAGAAGACACTGTGGTATACTATTGGATGATTTTTGTGCCAGACTATGGCGGCAGGTGACTGCCTCCATACTGGTATAGGGAAGAAGGGATTTATCCGGCTATGGGTATTATTAGAAAGCTCTTTGGGACAAACTCCACCCGCGAGGTCAAGGCCATTGATCCGCTGGTTCGGAAAATTGAGGCTTTGGAGGCGGACTATCGCGCCCTCTCCGATGCGCAGCTGCAGGCCAAAACAGTGGAGTTCAAAGCCCGCTTTGCCGACGGTGAGTCTCTGGACAGCCTCCTGCCGGAGGCTTTTGCCACCGCCCGGGAGGCAGCCGACCGGGTGCTAGGTCTGCGGCCCTATCGCGTGCAGCTCATCGGCGGCATCATCCTCCATCAGGGCCGTATCGCTGAAATGAAGACCGGTGAAGGTAAAACACTGGTGGCAACCCTCCCGGCCTATCTCAACGCCATCTCCGGGCAGGGTGTCCATGTGGTCACCGTGAACGATTACCTGGCAAAGCGCGATAGTGAGTGGATGGGCAAGGTCTATCGCTATCTGGGCCTCACGGTAGGCCTCGTCATTCATGGGCAAACACCTCAGGAAAAGCATGCCGCATACGCCGCTGACATCACCTACGGCACCAATAACGAGTACGGCTTCGACTATCTCCGGGACAACATGGCCATCTATAAGAACGAAATGACCCAGCGGGGCCACGTTTTCGCCATCGTGGACGAGGTGGACTCCATCCTCATCGACGAGGCCAGAACCCCCCTTATCATTTCCGGTCAAGGGGACAAGTCCACCGAGCTCTATACCATCGTTGATAACTTCGTTGCCAAGCTAAAGGGTTTGAAGGTAGCATCGGTGGACGCCAAGGAAGAGGAAGACACCAGCATCGATGCTGACTACGTCACCGACGAAAAATCCCGTACCGTCACCCTTACCGAACGAGGTGTCGCCAAAGCAGAGCAGCATTTCAACGTGGAAAACCTCGCTGATGCCGAGAACACTACCCTCTCTCATCACATCAACCAGGCCATCCGAGCCAGAGGCCTGATGAAGCGGGACATCGACTATGTGGTAAAAGACGACGAGGTCATCATCGTCGACGAATACACCGGCCGACTCATGTACGGCAGACGGTACAACGAGGGCCTTCACCAGGCCATCGAGGCCAAGGAGCGAGTCACCGTAGCCCGGGAATCCAAAACCCTGGCCACCATCACCTTCCAAAACTACTTCCGCCTCTACGAAAAGCTCTCCGGCATGACCGGCACCGCTATGACCGAGGAAGAAGAATTTGGACACACCTATTCTCTAGATATCGTAGAGATCCCCACGAACCGTTCCATCGCCCGTAAGGATCACCCCGATGTGGTCTACAAAAACGAAAAGGGCAAGTTCCGGGCCATTATCCGCCAAATCGCCGAGTGTCACGAAAAGGGGCAACCAGTACTGGTTGGTACTGTTTCAATTGAGCGCTCAGAGCTGATCTCCAAGATGCTCCAGAAGGAAGGCATCCGCCACAACGTCTTAAACGCCAAGAACCACGAACGGGAAGCTGAAATCGTAGCCCAGGCCGGTAAGTTCGGTGCCGTCACCGTGGCCACCAACATGGCTGGCCGTGGTACCGATATTATGCTGGGGGGCAACGCCGAATACTTGGCCAAGAGCGACCTGCGCCGCGCCGGCCTCACCGAGGAACTTATTGTGGAGGCCACCGGATTTGCTGAAACGGATAACCAGGAAATCCTGGAGGCACGGCACATGTACGCCGAGGCTGAGGCCAAGCACAAAGAGCAGCTTGCCAAGGAAACTCAACAAGTGAAGGATGCCGGGGGTCTTTTCATCTTGGGCACCGAGCGTCACGAATCTCGCCGGATTGACAATCAGCTCCGCGGGCGTTCCGGTCGTCAGGGTGACCCCGGCGAAACCCGCTTCTTCCTCTCTCTGGAGGACGACATCATGCGCCTGTTCGGCTCTGAACGGGTTCAAAACATGATGGAAACCCTTAAAATCGATGACGACACCCCCATCGACGCAAAAATGCTCTCCAACGCCATCGAAAACGCCCAAAAGCGGGTGGAATCCCGCCATTTCCAGTCCCGTAAGAGCGTGCTGGAATACGACGACGTGATGAACGCCCAGAGAGAAATCATCTACAAGCAGCGCCGCCAGGTTTTAGACGGAGAGGACATGAAGGAAAATATCCGGTCCATGCTCCGTAACTTTGTGGAAAGCAATGTAAAGAGCCATGTGGGTGAGCG
>JAGFXS010000114.1 GCA_017861415.1 Bacillota bacterium | reverse complement strand
CTGGTCTCAGGGCCGGGTTGCCCGGTTTGCGTCACGGAGCCGGGGTTTATAGACGCCTTGATTGCCCTTCTTCAGGATAGGCGCATCACCGTCGTCACCTTCGGGGATCTACTGCGCGTCCCCGGGTTAACTGGGAGTCTGGAAGAGCAGAAAACATTAGGCCGTAGGGTGGTTCCGGTGTATTCACCGGAAGAGGCGCTTGCCCTGGCAAAAAATCATGAGGACGAATGGATTGTGTTTGCCGCCGTCGGCTTTGAGACCACGGCCCCAATCTATGCAGCCCTGCTTCAAATGGCAAAAAGGGAGGGCATCCGAAATTTCTCTCTCCTGACCTCGCTGAAGAGAATGGAGCCGGCTATCCGGTTCATTCTGGAGCATACCAAAGCGAGAATTGATGGCATGCTCTGTCCGGGCCATGTGGCTGCCGTTACCGGGACAGCCCCCTTTTTGCCCATCACCCGGGACTTTCATATCCCTGCGGTAATAGGCGGATTTGAACCGGTGGATCTTGTGGCAGCCATCAACCTACTGTGCCGGCAGATTACAGGAGAGCGGTCTGCGCAGCTGATGAATCAATACAGAAGGTGTGTCAGCGAGACCGGTAACACTGCGGCACTTGGTCTCATGGAGGAAGTGTTTGAGCCATCCGATGTCAGCTGGCGGGGCATAGGGATCATCAAGGGGTCTGCGCTGACCCTCGGCCGCGGCTATGAGGAATTTGATGCCGCCAAGCAATTAGGACTGGAAATGGACTTGATACCTGCATCGTTCCCTGACGGGTGTGCATGCGGCAAGATTCTAATGGGGGAGATGGCCCCAGAATTGTGCGCTAACTTCGGAGGCGGCTGTACCCCGGAGCACCCCATAGGGCCTTGTATGATCTCCTCGGAGGGGGCCTGCGCGGCAGCTTATCGATATGGAGGCGGTGAAATTTGAGTGAAATCGTTACCCTTCGCCATGGCGACGGGGGACTTTATACGAACAGGCTGATACAAGAGGTGTTTGCCCCTCACTTTCATAACGAGGTTCTCGCGGCATATCAAGATGCCGCGATTGTGACAACTGACGCAAACCGCCTTGCCTTTACCACCGATAGTTTTGTGGTGAAGCCCATTTTTTTTCCGGGAGGAGACATTGGCAAGCTTGCTGTGTGCGGAACGGTTAACGACCTAGCGGCGGCGGGCGCGTGTCCCCTCTTTCTGAGCGCGGGTTTTGTCATTGAAGAGGGCTTTGAAATCGAAAACCTAAAGCGCATTGCAAAATCTATGTCAGATGTCTGTCAAGCAGTGGGGGCAAAAATCGTGGCGGGAGACACGAAGGTTGTGGATAAAGGTCTGGTGGACGGGGTATTCATCAATACTTCAGGGATAGGAAGCGTTCATGAGTTCTTCCAGCCTAGAGAGATTGCCCCAGGAGATGAAATCATCCTCACTGGGACGATAGCGGAGCATGGTACCGTCATCCTGCTTGAAAGACATGACTTGGGGTTGCAGGGGGATTTCGCAAGTGACTGCGCTCCTCTTTCCGAGATCATTGCCGTCCTTGGGGATGACATGAGGCATATTAAGCTGATGCGTGATCCGACAAGGGGGGGAGTTGCCACGGCTCTCTGCGAAATGGCGGAAAGCAATAGGATTGGCGCAGTGGTGGAAGAAGAGCGTTTGCCAATCCGCCCAGCGGTCAAGGCGGTTCATGAGTTGCTAGGCACAGATCCCCTCTATTTTGCCTGCGAAGGTAGGATGCTCATTGTGGCAGAGCGGGGGTTCGGAAAAGTTATTCTGCAAAGGCTAAGGAGACTGGATAACTACAAAAATGCAACAATCATAGGGGCTTTTGACCGCCCTTTTGGCAAGGTTTTCCTTCGGACTGCCCTTGGTGGGGAACGGATTCTCCCCATGCTGGAGAACCAGATGATCTCCAGAATTTGTTGATGATGCGACCAAAAGTATAAGGAGGAAGCTTTTATGGCGTGTTTTTTAGCTCCGGCAGCGGGAGCAATCGCAGTAACCATTATTCAAAAAAAGCTGAAAAGCAAAGAGGATAAAACGGGGCAAAAATATCCTTGCTCTGAAATTTCATGGAGCCAAAAACTCAACTGGCTGAAAACCCTTTTGTGGGGCGGCGTCTTCCTGCTGGCAATCGAGCATATTTGGCATGGAGAAGTGGTTCCGTGGCCTCCGTTTCTTACCGCAATGAACAATCCTGCGGACATTGCGCCTATGCTGGGTGAAATCGCCACGGTGGGCGTCTGCATGGCTGTGCTAGTCACAGCCGCTTGGGGCGCCATGGTATTTCTTGCAGGCAGGATCCACCAAAAGCCACCTGCAATGAAGCATACCCCTCAGGAGGATTAGACCATGTGCTTATTAATCACAGGATTGACGGCGGCCATCACCACCATAATCTGGTTTAAGTGGCCTTCAAATTGCCGAGCGGAGGCCGGAGAGCTCTGCCTCATGTTTTGGGGCGCTTTTCTGATGTGGCTGGTGGATGGATTCTTCAGTTTGGCAGCAGGGGAGCCGTTCCTAAACCTGAGCCTAGATGATACCCTGTTGGGCATAACTGTGGTTCTGCTCGGCTCGGCCGCATGGTGGGTGCTTTTCCGTCTGAAGCTGCGAGTATCCTATTGTAAAAGGCGACTGAGAGTGTCCACTGTCGGCAGAAACCATGAATCAAAATGCCCTTGAGCTGACCGGCTGCATCCAGTGGATGCAGCCGGTATTTTAATGCGGTGGAAAATCTGGTTGCCGACGTTTCCAAGTGGCGGAGCGTACGCGATGGTAGGGATATCAGTATATTGAAGGTGCATCCAGTGTTTCCACATCCCACTGGATGGGCTCCATACCCATGGAGCGTACCGTGGTCACCACATGATCGTTGTACTCCCCATAGGGCGGGCGGAACAGTGTGGGTGTTTTCCCCGTTACCGCGGCGATCTTCTCATTGCAGGCAGTGATGTCTGCGACGATCTGTTCCCGGGATAGGCTGTTAAAGTGAGCGTGATCGTCGGAGTGGTTCATCACCTCGTGACCGGCATCGGCAAGAGCCTTCACAGACTCGGGATATTTTGTTACCCAGTCCCCCACCACAAAGAACGTAACCTTAATGTTGTACTTATCAAAAATGTCGATGAGCTGCTGGGTATCTTCGTTTCCCCAGGGTAATGCAAACTAGCGGCAGTCCTTGTACATTGCTTCCGCCAGCCTTTACATAGTCAACGCCTACTTCACCCAGCTCTCCGTGCCAACGATTTTCCCGTTGTTGGGATTGATTAGAAAGCGAAACCCTCCCCAACTCGTGGCAATAATGAGTTCCGGGTTTTTGTCGTAGATCCTTATTCCTGTGTAAGGATTCGGTGCAAAAGGCGCATAGTCCGGATTAAATTCCAGCATATCCTGCACCCGCCAAGCAATTTTACCATCTATCACACCATAGATGTTGTTGATATCGTCGTCACGGCTTCTCATTTCTAAACGAACCACCACCACATTGTTGATCTCTGCAAATTTCGTAATTTTGTACTTAAAGAGTATCTCGACACCGTCAATCATAAGAATGTTGTCTATTGCTGTTACGTTTTTCATCTTTCTGTCTCCTTATAAATTACGGGAGTGTTCTGCCATTCATAAACCACGGGTCGTCATATCCGCTTATAAACCTATACTGCGCCCCGCCGCCACTCCAAGTAAAGGCTGGGCCTGTATAACTGATTTCCATGGTAATCCCCTCCGGAACAAACACATCACAAAGGTCATCTAGAGTGTTGCCTGGAGGCAGCGAATGCCTACCTCTAATTTGCTCCTTGGTCAGCCCTTTGATATCATCGGCATTCATTATCCAGTATCCCCTTCGATCAGACTTCCCTCCATATACCCGCACGAATTTTGTCTCTCCAGAAGTCTTAAC
>JAGFXS010000113.1 GCA_017861415.1 Bacillota bacterium | reverse complement strand
CCGCATATCTCCCTGAAGGACCTGCGAGAGGCTGTGGTGGAAAACGTGGTGCGCCCTGTCATTCCGCCCCAATATCTGGACGAGGGAACCAAGTTCTTCATCAACCCCACCGGACGCTTCGTCATCGGTGGTCCCGTAGGCGACTCCGGTCTCACCGGGCGAAAGATCATTGTGGATACCTACGGCGGCTCCGCCGCCCACGGCGGAGGCTGCTTCTCCGGCAAGGATCCCACCAAGGTGGACCGCTCCGGCGCCTATATGGCCAGACACATTGCCAAGAACATCGTGGCGGCGGGTCTTGCCCGGCGTTGCCAGATTGAAGTTGCCTACGCCATCGGTGTAGCACACCCCGTTTCCATTCTGGTGGATACCCAGGGCACCGGTGTCCTGGAGGATGAGCGCTTGGCCCAGCTGGTGGACCAGCTTTTTGATCTGCGTCCCGGGAAGATTATTGACTACCTGAATCTGCGCCGCCCCATCTACGAAAAGACGGCGGCCTACGGACATTTCGGACGCCCCGATCTGGATCTGCCCTGGGAGCGCCTGAATCGTGTGGAGGAACTGAAGTCTTATCTTTGAGTTGCCCCGCACCGAAGGAGCGTTAATCACTGAAACACCGGAGGATAAGCTATGCCTGAAATATCTGTTATCGTCCCCGTCTATCGGGCGGAGGCCTTTCTGAAAACCTGTACGGACTCCATCCTTGGCCAGACTTTTTCCGACTTGGAACTGCTTTTGGTGGAGGATGGCTCCCCCGATGGCAGCGGCGCCCTGTGTGACGCCATCGCCGCCGAGGATTCTCGGGTTCGGGTGTTCCACAAGGAGAACGGGGGCGTCAGCTCCGCCCGGAATCTGGGCATGCGAGAGGCCAGGGGGCGGCTTCTGGCCTTTGCCGATGCCGACGACTGGCTGGCACCCAACGCGCTGGAGGTGCTTCACCGTATCGCTAAGGATGGGGGGGCGGATACGGCGGGCTGCGCTCATTACCGGGCGGAGGTTACAGGTCAGATGGCCCGTGAGCCCGGTGCGCTGCCCCTGGGGGTCTACGGCCCGGAGGAGCTCCGGGAGGGGATCGTAAACCGGCTTTTAGGTGATCGACTGGGCCGACAAGATGAAGTCTTAAACGGCTTTGTCTGGCGCTTTCTCTTCAGCCAGGAGATTGTTCTTCGGGAGGAGATCATTTTTGACGGGGCCTATCTGGAGGATGAGCTGTTTCTCATGGAATACTTCTGTCACGCACAAAAACTGGCGATGACGGACGAGCCACTGTACTACTATCTGCAAAATCCGGTGTCCGTGACCCGACGGTATCTACCGGATTACCTGGACACCTTTGCCCGCTTCATGGAGACAAAAGAAGCCCTGTGCCAGCGCTTCGGGCTGGAGTCCGCCCGTCCCCTGTGGCGGGAGAGTTCCAATTGGGCGGGGCTGCTCATCGCCGTGGGGAACGAATACGCCCCGGGGAATACCGCCTCCCTCTCGGAAAAGAGCCGCAGAGTCAGGGCCATGACGAAGCTTCCGGGGATGAAGGAGGCCATAGGGGGACTTGTGCCCCAGAATCTTGGCCCCAGGAAACAGTTGGTAGCGGATTTGATTCGTAAACGCCATTTTTTCCTGCTGACCCTGCTTTATGCAGTTAAAAATCGACGTGCCAGGAAGGAGCGGTCCTGATGGAAGTAATACAAGGAAGCGTTGTGGGCAGACTCCTTTTGAATGTGTGGCTGGTACTCAAAATCTGGTATGAAAACAGTGCGCTGGGATTTTATGTCCAGGAGCTGGGCGGATTTGTGCACCGCAGCCTTAGGGGAAGTCTCCTCGTCCAATGTGTAAAGCGTAATGGGGCCTTGTCACGTGGCTATGAGAACAGTCTGCTCTGCCGCCTGCTGGGGGCCGTCCTGAACGTGCCCGGCCTGCTGCTGCGGACCCTGTACCGCCGATTCCGAACGGTGTTCCGATCCAGCGCCGTCGCTAGGGTAGGTTTTGCCGTGGTGGAGAACACCCCCATTGCCGCGGGCTGGCTCATACTGGCTATTTTGATTATCCCCTATGAGCAGTGGAATAACGCCTATAGCCTTCTAGGATTTGCCCTTCTTCTCTGCTTTGCCATGGCGGCGGGGATGCGGCGAGCCTCCCGCCGGCTGGATGTGGTCTCCGTGGGGCCCTATCCCGTATTCTTTGCAGGCTTAGTGCTCCTTGCCTGGCCTTTGTCCTATGCACCTGCACTGTCACAGCGCTTTGTGCTGTACCATCTGGCCTGTATGCTCTGCGTGGTGGTGATCGTCAGCACCGTGGAGCGGCGGGATCAGCTCCTGCGTCTGGCGGGGGGAGCCACGGGGGGCCTCATTCTCACCTCGGCCTACGCCGTGATCCAGCGGATTCAGGGGGTGGAGGTAAACCCCTCCTTTGTAGATCTGACCCTGAACAAGGACATGCCGGGCCGGGTGTTCTCCGTATTTGAGAACCCAAACGCCTTTGGTGAGGTGCTGGTACTTCTCATCCCCGTGGCGGTGGGTTTGATGTTTGCCGCCAGAGGCTGGGGCGGAAGGCTTCTCGGCCTTTTAGGTGCCGGGATGGGCACCGTGGCTCTGGTGATGACTTATTCCCGCGCTGGTTGGGTGGGCCTTTTCATGGCAGTCCTCCTCTTCGTTTTCCTCTGGAACCGAAAACTGCTGCCTGTGATGATCCTTGTGGGGCTTGCGGCCATCCCCTTCCTCCCGGATGCGGTTTTAAACCGGATTCTCACCATCTTCAACATGAAGGACACCTCCACCTCCAGCCGCTTCCCTCTCTATGAGGCGGCGGTGAACTTGCTTCGCCAGGACCCCATCACCGGCGCGGGCCTAGGCAGCGACGCGGTTCGGGCGGCGGTGAAGGAAGGCAATCTGTACCATGGGAAATCCCCCTTTGTCCATAGCCACAACGTTTACCTTCAAGTCTGGGCGGAGACGGGTCTCCTCGGACTGTTGGCCCTGCTGGGTACGGTGGGCTATACCATTAAGCGGGCCGCCAGAGTCGCCTTGGGCAAGGAGGGCAGCTACTCGGTGCGTATGGTGATCATCGGCGGCGTATCCGCCCTGTTGGGCATCATGGTTTGCGGATTTGCGGACTTTATCTGGCACTATCCCCGGGTGATGCTGGTATTTTGGTTTGTCTTTGCCCTGACCATGGCAGGGATCCGTCTGGCCTTGCGGGAAGAGACCCGGAGCCCCAGGAGAGACAGAGTGCTCGATCAGAAGACAGACGGCGAAGAAATTTGAATTTGGCCAAGAGCTCTCAGATGAGCTTGCGGGGGTCCAGGGGCGTTGCCTCTGGACCCCTAACGTAAAAAGACCGGCCACAAGACCATAAAGAAAAAGCAGGGGAGTGCCAAGGAATGAAACTAAAAGAAGTATTTCTCCGGGAGAAACCCACCTTGTCCTTTGAGGTGTTTCCACCGAAGCAGGATACAGAGTATCAGTCGGTCAAGGGTGCGGTAGATGCTATCGCGGCCCTCTCTCCTGACTTTATGAGCGTCACCTATGGAGCGGGTGGCGGCACCTCTGCACTTACCGCCCAGCTGGCGGAAAACATCGACAGACGAGGGGTGACGCCCCTGGCCCACCTCACCTGCGTTTCATCCAGCCGGGAGGAGGTGCAAGGTCAGCTGGCCCTGTTGCGTGAGCATGGGGTTGAAAACATCCTGGCATTGCGGGGGGATTTGCCCGAGGGCCAATCCTTAGATGACGCCTTGCACTACCGCTACGCCGCCCAGCTAGTGGAGGAGATCCGGGAGTTTGGCGGCTTTTCCATCGGGGCGGCCTAAAGGAAAAGGTAGACTGCGGCTGTGATTTCCTAGTGACCCAGATGTTCTTTGACAACGCCGCCCTTTATAGCTTTCTTTACCGGGCGGAGCGCAGCGGCATTCACGTCCCCGTGGTGGCGGGGGTTATGCCCGTGACCAATGCCCGGCAGATTGCCCGGATTTGCACCCTGTCTGGCACCACCTTGCCCAACCGCTTCCGGATGATTTTGGACAAGTTTGGCAGAGACCCCGAGGCCATGCGTCAGGCGGGCATCGCCTACGCCACGGAGCAGATTGTGGATCTCATCGCCAATGGCGTTCGGGGG
>JAGFXS010000035.1 GCA_017861415.1 Bacillota bacterium | reverse complement strand
AATTTATCCAATGAGTCTTTGGAGCTCTCCCGCAATGCTTATCAGCTTCAATTCGTAATGAAATCTATCTCTGACGACTTTTCCACTCTGCGCACCGCCATCCGCGGTCAGTAGACATAGAAAGGATCTTACCATATAGCGGCTAAGGTGCCGTAACGAAAGGAGCGTTTTGTATGGCCTTTCTCAGTTCAATGAATATTGTTGGCTCCGGTCTTACGGCCCAGCAGCTTCGACTGGATGTCATTTCAGAAAATGTGGTGAACATGAACACCACCAGAACAGAGGGCGGCGGCCCATATCGACGTAAAATGGTAGTGTTCGAATCCCAGGAGCAACGCGACGCTTTCCGGATGGCTCTGGCGAGATCCCAAGGGAAATTAGCCGCCGGAGAGCTTCAAAATACTGGAGGTGTCCGGATCGCGGAAATCGTGGAAGATCCGTCAGACCTGAAGCTTTCCTACGATCCCGATCATCCCGATGCCAACGCAGAAGGGTATGTAGAGCTTCCTAACATTGATCTGGTCAAGGAGATTACCGATGCTATGGCCGCAACCCAGGCCTACTCCGCCAACGTTACCGCATTAAATACATTGAAAGCCGTAACTTCCAGGGCCCTTGAAATCGGGCGCTGATTTATCTTTATTTTTTCGGTTACATTATTTAGTTTCATTAACCTTTTCTTTGTTTGGAGGACACCAACATGAGTGGAACAATCGGCAGCGTTTCTCCAATTTGGAGTGTATTTCCCGGTGAGACGACCAGTAATACTAACAAATCTGAAGGGGATGCCAGCGGGTTATTTGGCGATATCTTTCGCTCCGCCATTGAAAATGTAAAGGAGACCGATGCAGAAAAAAACCAAGTGCAGTATTTGATGGCCACAGGACAGCTGGACAACCCAGCTGAGCTTACCATCGCCAGTACCAAGGCGGCTACATCTGTAGAGCTTCTGGTACAACTGCGAAACAAAGCTCTGGATTCATATAACGAGCTCATGCGCATCGGCTTATAATTGAATTATTGGCACCGAAGCATAGTTGGGGGGACAATGCTTGAATGAGAGAGTAAAAGGCGTGTGGGGGACGGTGAAAAGCTTCTTTACCGGTATGGGAAAGAAGACTCGAGTCCTTCTCGCCGTGGTGCTTGGCGCCATTACAGTCATTGGAATCATTTCCGCCCTGGTTGTCGCAAATCGGCCTTATACTGTGTTGTTTACAGATTTGGCCAGCGAAGAAGCCAGGGCTATCGTTGGTTACTTAGATGAAAACGGAATTACTGACTATCGTCTCGTGGGGAGCAACACCATTGAGGTGCCTGAAAATCTGGAGGCTAGTCTGAAGGCCCGCCTGCTGATGGAAGGCTATCCTAAATCCGGGTTTAGCTATTCAACCTACCGCTCCGCCATCGGCACAATGGCTACTGAGTCGGATCGAAATATTGCCTATATGCAGGATTTGCAGGATCGCATGTCCGCCACAATCCGTTGCTTTGACGGCGTAAAGGACGCTGTGGTCACCATTGCCGCCGGCGACGATCAGCGTTACATCTTAAATAACAACAACATTACCAAGGCCCAGGCCTCTGTGCTGGTTACCATGAACGGGGGTACCAAGCTCACCAGCCAACAGGCAAGCGCCATCCGAAATTTGATTGCCAGAGCCGTGAAGGGGCTTGAAATGAGCAATATAGCCATTGCTGACTCTATCGGTAACACCTATAGTTCTGACACACTCAGCAGTTCCTCGGAAGATGCCTCCATGCTCAAGCTGCAATTGGAGGAAGAGATCAGCAACTCCACCCGCACTGAAATCATGACCGTGCTCGCCCCCTTTTTTGGAGAGGACAACATCCGAGTGGCTGTCTATGCGGAGGTTGATGTGCGTCACACTGTAGGCGAGTCCACCAAGTACTCCGAGCCGGAAACCTGGCCCCAGGACGGCAGTACCGAAGGTCGCGGGATCATTGGTCAGGAAATCTACGACCAAGAGATTGTCCGCGGCGGGGAGAATGCCGCAGGGGGGGTCGTAGGCGCACAGACAAACTCCGACATTCCATCCTATGTTGAGCAAAACCTACAGGCGGATGGCAACACCACCTATGCCAAAAACCAAGGAGAAACCAATTACAACGTCAACACGGACAAGGAGCAGGTAGAGCGCTATGCGGCCGTGGTGTCCAATTTAATGGTCTCCGTCAGTATTAACAGTGCTGCGAATTCCGGCGTCAACACGCAAAACCTAACAGAGTTGGTAGCCAGAGCATCTGGAATCACCAACGATCTTCAGGACGATAAGATTTCCATTCATGTTGCTCCCTTCTATACAGCGCCCGAATCCGGCATCGGCGTGCTACCTGGCGGCAATCTCCTCCCGATTCCAGACTGGGCCCTGTATGCCGCTATCGGCGGTGTCGCTCTTCTCCTTATCCTGTTGATCGTCATTGGCAGACTGCGCAAGCGGAAGCGAAACAAGAAAAAGGAACGTGAGCTGGATACTTTGCTCACCGGCTATGAACAAATCCACCAGCCTGTAATGCCCACGGGTGCAGATATAATGAATCTGAAAACCGAACGCAGCATGGAGCTTCGGAAAGACATCCGTCAGTTTGCTGAAGAAAATCCTGAAATTGCTGCCGTAATGCTGAAAACCTGGCTAAAGGGAGGAGAAGCTGCAAATGGCTAAATCAAAACGTGCTCAGGCACAGCCTGATGAGCCTGAAGGAAGCGCAGCTTCCCCGCTCTTTGCCCCTGACTCAGCGGATGCCTCACGTGGCACCACAAAGTCACCCCTAGCTGAGATGGACACTGCCCAAAAAGCGGCCGCTGTGGTCATCTCGCTGGGTGCGGACAAGGCCTCCAAGGTGTACCAATATATGGACCCGGAAGATGTGGAGCGAATCACCATCGAGGTGGCCCAGTTGGGATATCTGGATTCAGATCAGACAGAGAGCGTTTTGGACGAGTATTACCAGATGTGCATGACCAACAAAGCTATCACTGAGGGCGGAATTGAATACGCTCGGTCCGTTTTGGAAAAGGCCTTCGGGTCCCAAGCCGCTGCCAACCTTCTGGAAAAGGTGACCAAGTCCTTAAAGAATCGGGATTTCCCATTCCTGAACAAAACCGATCCCAAGACACTCTTTTCCTCCCTGCAGAACGAGCGCCCTCAGACTATTTCGCTGATCCTATCCTATGTGGATCCCGACAAGGCCGCAGCAGTTGTAGAGCAACTGGATCCCAAGCGCCAGATCAAAGTTGTGGAGAACATGGCCCGCATGGAAAGCGCCTCTCCCGAGGCCGTCCGGCTTATCGAGGCCGAGCTGGCCAAACAGTTCTCCAGCCTAGTGGTCAGTGGTAATGTTAAGGTTGGCGGTATTGACTATGTGGCCAGCATGATGAACAATCTGGACCGGACCAGCGAAAAAACCATCTTCGACGGTCTGTATACCTACGACCCGGGTCTGGTGGAAGATATCCGAAAGCGTATGTTTGTCTTCGAAGATATTGTCTCCATGGACGATCGGTCCGTCCAGCGCTTTGTCCGAGATTGCGATCCCAGAGATCTGGTGCTCTCCCTCAAGGCAGCCAACAAAGACGTGGCCAACAAGCTGTTTGCCAACATGTCCAGCCGTATGGCCCAGAACATCAGGGACGACCTGGAAATTACCAACAACGTTCGCTTGCGTGACGTGGAAGAAGCTCAGTCCCGTATTGTCGCTATCATCCGAGGCTTGGAAGAATCCGGAGAGATTATTATCTTAAAGGGTGGAAAGGACGATATCATTGCCTAGTATCCTGAAGCGATTTTCGGAGGCCACACCCTACGAGTTCCCCGATGCCCACCAGCTGTCATTCGATGCTGAGGAACCCGTGCAGGAATCACCCCTCGCCCATCACGTCTCCGGCCAAGGCATTGAACCCCAAATCGATTTCTCTCTTGCCAAAAAACCTATAGATTACGCCCGCCTTCAAGCAGATGCAATCATGGAGGACGCCCGCCTTCGGGCTTCAGAGCTGTTGGAGCGTGCCAGAGACGATATGCAGGAGGAACTTGCCCAACTTCGGGAAGAGGCCCGTCGGGACGGTTTCCGGCAAGGCTACGCAGAGGGCATAGCCAATTCTATGACCGAAGTCAAACAGCAGCGCAAAGACCAAGCCCTAGAGCTTAGCGTGGCGGTAGGGCGTTTTCTGGAAAAGGCCAGCTTTGCCAGGGACGAGATGCTCCTGGAAACCCAAGACGAGCTTCGGGATCTGGCTCTTGCCATCGCAGAGAAAATTGTCCGGATCAGCCTTAAGAGCAGCGGCGAGATTGTCGCCCGCATGATCCAGGGGGCAACCGAAAAGATGAAGCGGAAAGAATGGGTGCAAATTTATATTGCCGGCTGCGATGCAAAGTCCATGGCACAGGTCACGCCCGGCCTGATTGCCTCCCTGGGCCATCTCTCCGATCATGTCCGTATTGTCCCCATGGCAGACGACGAATCAGGCACCTGCATCATTGAAATGCCCGATGAGATTATTGATGCCAGCGCTTCCACTCAGCTCTCCGCCATACGGGAGCTGCTCACAGATACAGGAAGCCGTTAAAACCAAAACCAAAGGATGTGACAGGCTGTGTTTCGCGAATTGATCCCTCAAATCCGGAGCGCCGAAACCATCAGCCGCACCGGCAAAGTTGAAAGCGTAGTGGGTATGTCCATTTCCGCTTCTGGCGGCAGGGCCGCCGTAGGTGACATTTGCCGGATCTACAACAGCGAATCCGGCACCCAGATTCCAGCGGAAGTGGTGGGCCTCAAAAGCGATCAAATTCTTCTGATGCCCTATGACAATATGAGCGGGATTGCTGCAGGCAGCTTCGTCCGCAATACCGGAAGGCGTCTCTCCATACCTGTGGGATCCTTTCTCCGAGGCCGCATTATCAACGCCCTGGGACAGCCCATTGACGGCCTTGGCCCCTTCCATGGAGGCAGCACCTTCTGCATCGAAGGTCAATACATCAATCCTCTGGCCCGCCCGCCCATTCGGGAACGAATGGACTTCGGTGTGAAAGCCATAGACAGCCTTTTAACCATCGGTAAGGGACAGCGTATCGGCATATTTGCTGGCTCCGGCGTGGGCAAGAGTACCCTTCTAGGAATGATCGCAAAAAATGTAAAAGCTGATATCAACGTTATTGCTCTAGTGGGCGAACGTGGGCGAGAGGTCTTGGAGTTTGTCCAACGGGACTTAGGCGAAGAAGGTATGCGCCGCTCCATCTTGGTGGTGGCCACCTCCGATCAGCCCGCCATGCTTCGTATGAAATGCCCCTCCGTCGCTACGGGCATCGCGGAATACTTTCGGGATCAGGGCTTCGATGTTCTTCTCATGATGGATTCCCTCACCCGCTTTGCCATGGCTCAGCGTGAAATTGGTCTTTCCATCGGGGAACCCCCCGTAGCAAGAGGCTATACCCCTTCCATTTATGCAGAGCTGCCTAAGCTTCTGGAACGGAGCGGAAATTTTGAAAAGGGCTCCATCACTGGGGTCTACACCGTTCTAGTAGAGGGCGACGACACCAACGAACCCATCGCGGACACTGTCCGGGGCATACTGGACGGACACATTGTCCTCTCAAGGCAACTGGCCAACGCCAACCACTTCCCTGCCATCGACATAGGCGCCAGCATCTCTCGTCTGATGCAGGAACTAGTCTCCGATGAGCACAAGCAGCTGGCTGCACGGATCCGCGACATTTTGAGTACCTACAACAAAAATGCAGATCTGGTGGCTATTGGGGCTTATAAGCCAGGCACCAATCCAAAACTGGATTATGCTTTGTCCAAACTGGATGCGGTGAACCGGTTCCTTACCCAGGATACGGAGGAATCCTTCTCTTATGATAGTTGTCTTGGACTCCTCCGGGAAATAGTAAAGGATTAATTTCAGCTGGAACGGTGGTATCTGATGAAAAAGTTTTCTTTCCCTCTGGATACTGTGCTTGATTACAAGCAGCAAATTCTAGATTCACTGAAAATAGAACACGGCGCCATTTTAGCTCAGGTCCGCCGTCAGGAGGAGGTCTTGGCTTCCGTTCAGGCACAATATGCCGCCACTAACGCCGATTTCCGTGAAAAGGAACGAAGCGGACTTACCATCGCAGGCGCACTGATTTACGAAATTGGCCTGCGTGCCCTGGAAGAAGATATCGCCCGGGAGACAGCCAAACTAGACGCGCTGCACCGTCAGGAGCTTGAAAAGCGGGAGCAGCTGGTGGAATCCAAAATTGACACCACCTCTTTAGAGCGGCTGCGGGAAAAAAAGCTGGAGGGCTACAACAAAGCTGTTCAAAAAAGCCAGGAACAGTTCATCGATGAGCTGGTTATGGCTGCCCGCAGCAACGGGATTTCTTCCTCTATTATTATGTGAGGCCCGCGTCTGACGCGTTTCTCGATAGAATATACTGTGAAAGGAGGTGAATGAAATGCAGATGATATCCACCCCTCCCAACCTGCAACCCACCTCAACCCAGCAATCCGCCATGAAGGATAGTCGCTCTACTACGCCTCAGAAGACGGAGCCGTCTTCCTTCCAGCGCTTATTGGATCAGCGCCAGCCCCAGCAATCCCCTCCCAGCGCCAGCACTACCTCAGCTCCTCAGGATATGGAGTTAGCCGGTAGTAGCCCGCAGGAAGCTGCCGTCCCGGGTTCAGCGCAAGAGGATTTGGTAGCGGCCTTTATTGCGCAAAACATGGTAATCCTCTCCCCGCAAACCCTCACTTCTGAACCTACTACAGCTGTACCCGCCATCACAGGAGCCGTTGCCTTTGCACAGTCTCTAGGCAAAAACGCTCTCATTCAGCAAGGTTCAGCAGAGAACAATGTCCAATCTAACTTATTGACTCAGAGCGCGCAGGGGGCAGAGCCACAGGCTCCCATTACGAATCTGATCCATCAAGGGCTTCGACAGCAGTCCCTAGTTCAAAATCAGCCCCTCTCTACCCAGACACAGGCCACAGGTTTAAGTCAGGAGAGCGTCAAAATCGCCGCGACCCAGCTAGGCAACCAACCACAGCAGGAATTGGATGCTGACATCAACACCACGCTTGATTCCGTCGCCAAGCCCCTCTTCCAGCAGGTGGAGCACACACCCATTAAGGTTGGTGAAACGCCACAAGCCAATGCTGAATCCGCAGATTTTGAGCAGGAGATGGCAAAACCCATCCTAAAATCCCTGGAGCAGGGGTCTCAAACACTGGAAATCAAGCTGGCTCCGGCACATTTGGGCTCAGTTACCGTTACCCTTACCCAAACCCCGGAGGGCGCTCTTCAAGTGGTGCTGGTAACAGCTACCGACAAAACGGCGCGCCTGCTCAGCGAGCATGCCGGCGGACTTACCAATCTTCTCAGGGCAGGAACCCAGGCCAACATACAAATCGAGGTCCAACAATCTGAGCAGGGACAGTACAACCAGGAAGATCATCAACATCAAGGTCAGCGTGATCCCCGCGAGCAGGAGCAAAGGCAGCAGAATCGGCAACATACCAGCGACAACTTCCTTCAGCAGCTACGCCTAGGCCTTCTGCCCTTCAGCGCGGAAGCCGTCTGACCGGAAAGGAGCAAATCACATGAGCAGTAACATAGGCGATTTGGCCACTATGCGTTCCCTCAGCACTACCCGTACGGCGACCTCCAATAAGACAACTGGCACCACCAACCTGGATATGGATGACTTTCTGCAGATTATGGTGGCCCAGTTTCAGAATCAGGACCCGGAGAACGCCGCCGACACCAGCGATATGCTGAACATGCTGGTGCAGATGACATCCGTACAGGGCATGAAGTCCATGACTGATGCCAGTACCATGACCTACACCGCCTCTCTGGTTGGGAAGGAAGTCACGGTCGGTGTGTATGACAAGAACAACAAGCTGGTAGAAGTTGTTGGAACCGTCACGGCCACCGGAACGTACAATGGCGATCCAGTAGTTTTTGTGGACGGAGTGAGCTATGCACTCAGCAGTATTATGGCCGTAGGCCGTCTGCCTGGCGCAGAAACCACCGACCCCACAACCGAGGAAGAAGCTACAGCGGAATCTGTTAGCGCGGCTGAGGCAACTACAGAAATGGAAGAAATTACAGAAACCGTAGACACCAACGCCAGCGATAACACCGAAGATCCGAACCAACCGTAATCGGGGTGACCTACCATGATAAATAAGATATCCCCACAGCAAGGCATACTCCCCCAAAAGCAGACGACGGAGTCCGCCGGCAAACAGACTGGCGCCTCATTCCAACAGGCACTGACGCAGGCCGCCAGCCGGAACGAACAGAGCATCGCCTTTTCCAAGCATGCCATGGCAAGAGCCGAGGCTCGCGGCATTCAAGTAGACGAAACTCTGCTGAACCAGCTTTCCGACTCTGTGGAGCGTGCCCAAGCCAAAGGGGCAACTAACATTTTAGCCTTTGACGCCACTCGCGCCTTCATTGTTAACGTCCCCCATGGCCGCGTCATTACCGCCATGAGCCAAGAGGAAATGAAGGAGAACATTTTTACCAATATTGACGGCGCCGTGATCCTGTAACATCCCACAGAAGGCAGGACCGGAAGGATGCCTTGGAGTAGGTCCGAATGACCATGCTCCGGCGGCGCCTTACCGAAAGGAGTAATTTTACTTATGACAGGAGCAATGTACGCAGCAGTCTCCGGTATGAAAGCCCACATGAATAAGCTCAACGTTATCGGAAACAACGTTTCCAACGTGAATACTTATGGTTACAAGTCTGCCCGCACCACCTTTACCGAATCTCTTTACACCAGCATGCGCGGCGGTTCCAACGGCAGTGCCAGCATGGGCGGTGTGAATCCCGCACAGTTTGGCTACGGCTCTACCATCAGCACAATTGACTTGGACATGAGCACCAAGAGTTATGTCCCCACGGGCCGAGCCATGGACTGCGCCCTCAGCGGCGACGGTTTTTTCATGGTGGGTACTAAGTCTGAAATTGTCACGGAAGATGGCGGTACCGATTACAACCTAAATCCCAAAAGCGCTCAGGATCTTATGCTCACCCGGGTGGGTGACTTTACCTTTGACTCTCAGGGTTACCTGACAGACGGTCGCGGCAACGTGGTCTACGGCTTTGTCACCTGTGCCAACGGCGATACTGCTGGCGAACCAAGCGAAGAACCCGGCACCGGCAGCACAGACGACTTCCTGGTAAGCACCCAACTGGTACCCATCCGGCTGCCTTTGGCAGCCGTCGGCTCAGGAACTGCCGGCGACGCTGATTACGTTCCCGAAGGAGCTGCCATCTACCCCGGCGTGACCGACGGCCTTAATGTGTATTCCAGTGATCCCACTCTCACTACCGGTAAGCCCATCGCCTGCAATTTGGAATCCATTACGATTGACGGGACAACTGGTAAGATTACCGGCTATAACAACGCCACAGAAACCGCTGTGGTCATCGGCTACATCCCCCTGGCTAAGGTAACTAACCCCTACGGTGTTACCCATGCGTCCGGCCCATACTATCGCGCCGGCGAGGGCGCCGGAGAATGCACCGTCGCCGCTGTAGGCGGTGCTCTGGGCAGCGTCTACCTGGACAATAAAAAAGCAGGCGACGCCGGCGCGGTTTCCATTTTCAGCACCGGCTCCGTGGTCATCAACACCAGCGGTCTGGAAGCCTCTGGCACCGACCTTGCCACCGAATTCTCCGACATGATCTCCACCCAGCGCGGCTATCAGGCCAACACCAGGATTATCACTGTTACCGATGCTATGCTGGAAGAGTTGGTCAATATTAAGAGGTAAGAAGCATCCGCTTTGACTTCATTGCGGCGCGTCCCCCATAGGCTATGCGGGACGCGCCGGATGAGAAAGTGAGGCCTGTCATGATTGCAGTCACCAGAATGAACAAAGAAAAATTTCTCATCAACCATCTGCAAATTGAATGCATAGAAACGATCCCGGAATCTAAAATCGTGATGATGAATCACGACTTCTATCTGGTGCGTGAGTCTGTGGACGAGATCGTCAAGAAAATTATGGACTATACCGCAAAGGTACAGGATATTCACAGAGAAATTGCTGTGATCGATCGTCGGTAGACGGTGACTGTTTAAATCTCCCGCGCTTTGTCGGGCCAGAACGGAAGTGAAGTGAACTTATGAACATTGCCTACATTGTCGGTACGGTTGTGGCATTTATCGTAATGATTCTCGGCATGGCACAGGGCAGCAGCGGCTTCAGTATGGATTTTGCCCAGCTAATCGACTTTGTCGATGTCGCAAGTATTTTTATAGTTATCGGCTGTACCTTTGCCGTGGTGATCGCCAGCTTTCCCAAAGAAATGTTTCTCTCGATGCCCAAGCATTTCGCCATCATGCTTAATACCAAACGGTACGAACCGTTGACGTACATCAAACAGTTGGTAGAGCTGGCTCAGGTGGCAAGAAAAAATGGACTTTTGGCGCTGGAAGAGCAG
>JAGFXS010000112.1 GCA_017861415.1 Bacillota bacterium | reverse complement strand
CAGGCGGCAGAGATTGCCGACTGGACGGCGGAGATCGGTCTTCTGGACGAGGGGCTCTACGCCGGGCGCATTGTCCGGCATTACAGCCAGAAGGGCTTTGGCCCCTATAAGATTCGAGACGAGCTATATCGAAGGGGCATTCCCCGAGATCTGTGGGAGGCGGCCCTCTTGGAGCTTCCCGAACCGGAGGAGACCATTGCCGACTATCTCCGGCGGAATCTCCGGGGCACGGATCCCCGATCCCTGAAAAGGGCTACCGACGCGTTGGGAAGACGTGGGTTTTCCTGGTCGGATATCTCCCAGGCGGTTCGGCGATTCGAGGCCGAATGGGAGGATTAATTGCACAAAGGTGAGGGTTCCCCATGAAAGTTGGATTCATTTCTCTTGGCTGCTCCAAGAATCAGGTCAATTGCGAACAGATGATGTGGCAAACCCATGTTGCCGGGCACGAGCTGTCTCTGTCGGCGGAGGATTGCGATGTGGCAGTCATCAACACCTGCGGCTTTTTGCAAGAGGCCTGTCAGGAGGCTATGGAGGAGTTTGGAAAGCTCCGCGCCCTGCAGGAAGCAGGGCGGCTCCGGCATATTCTGGTGACGGGCTGCATGGCCCAGCGGTATCAGGAGGAGCTGGATCAAAGGTTCCCCGGCGCCTCCGGTTTCGTGGGGGTATCGGGCTATGAAAAGATCGGGGAGGTTTTGGCCTCTCTGAAAGGTGGCGGGGACAGCACGCCCCAGCGCATTTTCGAGGATAACAGCGCCCCCGTGCCGGAGACGGACCGGGTGGTTATCGGTTCCGAGTATTCCGCCTACCTGCGAATTGCCGAGGGCTGTGACAACCGCTGTACCTACTGTGTGATTCCCTCCATCCGTGGCCCCTTCCGGAGTCGGCCCATGGAGGAGATTCTGCGGGAGGCTGCCTCTCTGGCGGCGGATGGCATCCGGGAAGTGATCGTCATCGCCCAGGATATTACCCGCTATGGCCTGGATCTGTATGGCCAGCGACGCCTGCCGGAACTGCTGCGGGCTCTGTGCCAGGTGGAGGGTATAGACTGGGTGCGGGTGCATTATCTCTACCCCGATGAGGTGACCGAGGAGCTCATTGAGACCATTGCCGGGGAAGAGAAGATTGTAAAGTATATCGATCTGCCCATTCAGCATATCAGCGACCGGATTCTCCAGGCCATGCACCGACGGGGGACAGGGGCCGAAATTCGTGCCACCTTCCGGCGTTTGAGAGAGCGGATTCCCGGCGTGGTGATCCGCACTAGTCTCATCACCGGTTTCCCCGGCGAGACAGAGGCGGATTTTGAGGAGCTGTGTGAATTTCTGCGGGAGTTTAAGCTGGAGCGGGCGGGAATTTTCGCCTACTCCCCCGAGCCGGGCAGCCCTGCCTCCGCCATGGACAACCAAGTGGAGCTGGCGGAGAAGCGTCGCCGTTTAGAGCTTCTGACCCAGCTACAGATGGAGGTCACCGACCGCTACTGCGAGGAGCGGGTAGGGAAGACTGTCACAGTGCTCTGCGAGGGCTTTGACGAGGAATCCGGCCGGTATTGGGGCCGCAGTGGCGCGGAGTCTCCCGGGATTGATGGCGTTATTTATCTGGAGAGTTCCGAGGATTTGGAACCGGGTCAATTCTATGAGGTAACCATTACCGCCGCGGAAGACGGAGAATCTGTGGGAGAGGTGGGGTAAGGATGAATACAGCCAACAAGCTCACCCTGCTGCGGGTGGTCATGATTCCCGTATTTCTGGTGCTCCTCTATCAGGACAGCACGGTGCTGCGCTGGTGGGCACTGGGCGTGTTTGTTCTGGCCAGCCTCACGGACTTTGTGGACGGGTACATTGCCCGGAAATATAACCAGATTACGGATTTTGGCAAGTTCATGGACCCACTGGCGGATAAGCTGCTGGTGCTCTCCGCCATGGTGTGGTTTACGGAGATGGGACTACTCCCGGGCTGGGGGCTGCTTCTGGTGATTACTCGAGAAATCAGCGTGACAGGTCTTCGCCTGGTGGCGGTGGAGCAGGGCAGAGTCATTGCCGCCGGCTGGTCTGGGAAGGTGAAGACCGCCTCCACCATGGTGGGTATCTGCCTGATGCTTCTAGGAATTTCTCCTCTGGTAGATCAGATCTGTATCGCCGTGATTCTCATTACCACGGTGTACTCAGGGGTGGAATATTTCGTGGTGAACCGGGATGTGTTCAAGTCGGTGAAGTAAGAAAAGCTTGTGGAGCGTGGCTCCCCTTGACACAAAAATTGGAACATGATAATATAATGCAGCATTACAATGCGGCGTAGAGAATTCTCTGCGTGACAATTAAATCTCGTGTTGATCGGGAAAAGTAACACTGCCTAGCAATGGACAGAGAGGGACGGCCACCGGCTGAAAGCCGTCCTCCGGCGCTGCGTGTGAAGTGCACCCGGGAGCGAGGGGGATATAGATGCCCTCCGGGTGGCGCCGACATACGCCTTAAGTAAGAAATGAGAGTGGAACCGCGGTTTTTATAATCGCCTCTTGTGTACATATGGTACAAAGAGGCGATTTTTTGTATAATAAAAGGAGGAATCTTTGTGAGCCGCTTGATTGAAACCTTGGGAGCCTATCAGGCTCGGGATCCCGCTGCTCGGAGCAAGCTGGAGGTCTTTTTGCTCTACCCCGGTGTTCACGCCCTGATTTACCATAGATTCGCCAATTGGTGCTACCGTCACAGCCTGCGCTTTCTGGCCCGGGTGGTCTCCCAGTGGAGCCGCTTCTGGACAGGGATTGAAATCCATCCCGGCGCCACCATCGGACGGCGCTTTGTCATCGACCACGGTATGGGTATCGTCATCGGCGAGACCGCCGAGGTGGGGGATGATGTGCTCCTCTACCAGGGGGTTACCCTGGGTGGTACCGGCAAGGATAAGGGCAAACGGCACCCCACCATCGGAAATAATGTAATGATCGGATCCGGTGCCAAGATTTTAGGCCCCTTCGTGGTAGGGGACGGTGCCCGCATCGCCTCCAACGCCGTGGTGCTGTCGGCGGTACCCGAAAATGCCACCGCCGTGGGCGTCCCCGCCCGGATCGTTCGCATCGGTGATAACAAAGTGGACTTTGCCGGCGAGGTGGATCAGATCAGCATCACCGACCCTATTCAGAAGGAAATGCAGGCCGTTCTCTCCCGGGTGGAATTCCTGGAGAAATATTTGGATAAACTGGTTGATGAAACGATAGAAATAAAGGAAGCGAAGGGAGAACATACAGATGAAGCTGTATAATAGTATGACGAGACAGAAGGAACCATTTAAACCCATCATCCCCGGCAAGGTGACCATGTACGCCTGTGGACCTACGGTGTATAACTATATCCATGTGGGCAATGCCCGCCCCATTATCGTCTTTGACGTCCTGCGCCGGTACCTTGAGTACCGGGGGCAGGAGGTCAAGTTTGTACAGAACTTTACCGATATTGACGACAAGATTATCAACAGAGCGAAGCAGGAGGACACCACCTCTGAGAACATTGCTGAGACCTACATTCGGGAGTATTTTACCGATGCCCACGGCCTAGGGGTCCGGGAGGCCACCGTCCATCCCAAGGCCACGGAGAACATCCCCCAGATTATCGAGATGGTGCAAACCCTCATAGATAAAGGCTTCGCCTATGAAAGAAACGGGGATGTGTACTACCGTACTACCCGGTTTGAGCGTTACGGTAAGCTCTCTCAGCAGCCTTTAGAGGAGCTCCAGGCCGGCGCCAGAATTGACGTCAGCGAAATTAAGGAAGACCCCATGGACTTTGTCCTCTGGAAGGGGGCAAAGCCCGGAGAGCCTGCCTGGGAATCTCCCTGGGGAATGGGTCGTCCCGGCTGGCACATTGAGTGCTCCGCCATGTCCAATCGCTATTTGGGGACAACCATTGACCTCCACTGCGGCGG
>JAGFXS010000111.1 GCA_017861415.1 Bacillota bacterium | reverse complement strand
CTTCGCCTTCCTAGATGGATATGATGCGGTGTCTCAGCTCCGCGCGGACAAATAGCAGCATAAAACGATGCGTCATCCCAGTGGGATGACGCATCGTTTTTCATTGCTCCAAATAAACGCGCAGCCCTTACTTGGAAAACTGATTTCTCATAAGCTTGCCGTTGGCATTGCGGCGCAGCTCCGGCACAAAAGTCATGGCTCTAATTTTCTTAAATCCGGTGCAGGTGTCATTATAGAAGGCCATGATCTCCGCCTTCAGCTCTTCTCCCGGGGTGTAGCCCTCCCCCAGGTGGACATAAGCACAGATGCGCTGGCCCAGATCACGATCCTCTTCCCCCACCACCAGACATTCATACACGGCGGGATGCTGCCCCAGGGCGTTCTCAATCTCCAGGGGACTCACCCGATAGCCCTTGGTTTTAATCAGCCCATCGGAACGACCCAGATAGTAGAGAAAATCCTCCTCGTCCCGCCAGCCTAAGTCCCCTGTATGGAAAATATCCCCGTCCCACAGGTTTTCCGTGGCTTCGGCATCCTGAAAGTAACCCATAAGGAGACCAACAGGCCGCCTGCCATCCTCCGCCACGAGCACGATTTCCCCGTGCTCGTGGGGCCCTGCAAAGCTGCCGTCCTCCCGGCGGATTTCCACTCGGTATTTGGGTAGAATTCGCCCCACTGACCCGCATTTCCGCCCGGCATTCCGGGAGGCAGCGGCAATGAGTCCTGACTCGGACTGGGCGTAGCCCTCGTAGAGGACATGCCCGGTCTGGGCAAATACCGTATCCGCCAGATCCCGGGTGAGCTTTTCTCCCCCCACGGCCATGGAACGGACGGAGGAGAGATCATAACGGTCCATTCCTGCATCGGTCATCTGACGATACACCGTGGGTTGGGCCATGATAGAGGTGACCTTTGCCTCCTCCAGCTGCCGAAGCACTTGATCCCCATGGAAGCGTTCATAATCATAGACAAACAGGGCACCTTCGCAGAGCCACGCCCCATAAAATTTGGTGCCACAAACCACTTCCCAGGCGGTGTTTCCCGTGGCAAAGTGGAGGCTGTCCGGCCCGATATCCTGCATATACCTAGCCCCCAGCAGGGCGCTCAGTGTAAAAGCATGGTCATGAAGAACTCCCTTGGGCTCCCGGGTGGTGCCGGAGGTAAAATAGAGGAGCATAGCTTCGTCGGCCCGGGTATCCACCCGAGGGAAGGCATCCGATTGGGTAGCCATTGTGGCCTCGAAGTCTGCAAAGCCCTCCGCCAGACCGCCCACGGTGTACAGGGTGTCGATCCCCGCCCGCTCTGCCGCCAGGCGGGCACGCCGGGGGGTGTCCCCCTCTCCGATAACAATCAATCCCTTTGAGCCGGAACGGACTAGGCGGTCATACAGCTCCTCTTCTGACAGCAAATGATACACCGGCGATAGAATCAGTCCCAGCTTGTGAGCCGCCAGGGCGATAACCCAATACGCATAGTGGGTTCGCAGGCTCACCGTGAGAATATCTCCTTTTGAAAAGCCCAGCCCTTTGAGTACATTGGCCGCCTGACTGCTCAGCCGCCGAAAATCTCCGAAGGTGAGTCGCCGCGCCTGGCCTGTCTCGCTACGCCAGAGCATGGCCAATTTCGAAGGCTGCTCCTCACCCAAAACATCCATAACGTCGTAGGCAAAGTTATAATCAGGGGGATAGTGAAGCTGGGCCCCCTGCAGGACGCCCTTTTCATCAAAGGACTCCCTGAAAAATCTGTGATAAAACATAGCGTAACCTGTTCCTTTGGCGGACTCTTTGGGGTCTTGGCCTCGCCCGCCTTCCTAGTTTGTACAGCAGACAACATTATAGCCAAGTCCGTCGCTCTTGTCAAAAATAATTCTTAGTTCCCGGTTTTCCCCCCTTGCGCGCATCCATTCTTGCAAAAATTCCATAGTTCTATATAATAGGATCATATGGCTCATATCAATACTGTGCTAATCGGTACAGGCCGCCAAGCGGCAAAGGAGCGTTTTATGGAAACCATACTCATTACCGGCGGAATGGGCTTTATCGGCTCCCATACCTGTGTGGAACTGATCGGCGCCGGTTACCGTCCCATCATCGTGGACGACCTCTCCAACAGCAGCCCCCAGATTTTAGAGGGCATCCGGCGCATCACTGGCGTTTCGGTGCCCTTTTACCAGATGGACGTGGCAGACGAGGCCCTGTCCCAAATCTTCATGGAGCACAGCATAGACGGGGTGATCCATTTTGCCGGCTTTAAGGCCGTGGGGGAGAGCAGGGAAGCCCCCCTTGCCTATTACTGCAACAACTTGAATACCACCATGAATTTATTAAAACAAATGGGCCGCTACGGGGTCACCCGGCTGGTGTTCAGCTCTTCGGCTACGGTTTATGACACCATGCGTCACGTGGCGCTCACTGAGGAGACGGAACGTGGCTACTGTCAAAGCCCCTATGGCTGGACCAAATTCATGTCCGAGCAGATCATCAGCGACTTTGCCCGGGCACACCCGGAAACCGCCGCCGTGCTCCTGCGGTACTTCAATCCCGTGGGGGCCCATGAGAGCGGGGAAATCGGTGAAGCTCCCAACGGCGTGCCTCAGAATCTTATGCCCTTCGTCACTCAGGTGGCGGTGGGCCTGCGAGAAAAGCTGTCCGTCTTCGGCGGAGACTATGATACCCCAGACGGCACCTGCATCCGGGATTATATTCATATCACGGATCTGGCTCGGGGCCATGTGGCAGCCCTGCGCTACGCCCAAGAGAACCTCGGCGCTGAGAGCTTTAATCTGGGCACCGGCCGCGGGGTATCCGTTCTGGAGCTGGTGCAGACCTTCCAGAGGGTGAACGGCGTTGAGATCCCCTACACCATCGCAGAACGTCGTCTGGGCGACGCTCCCATGTACTACGCCGACACCCAAAAGGCCGAGAAAATGCTCGGCTGGAAGGCACAGCTCAGTCTGGAGGATATGTGCCGTTCCGCCTACACCTGGCAGAAAAAAAGCATGGGCCTTCTTTAATTGGCCCGAAAGGAAAGATACCATGGATGCAACTTGGCTTGAAATCAGCATCAATGTCACCCCGGAAGCCTTAGACGAGCTATCCGAAACCCTGATCACCAACGGGGTTCCCGGCCTTGTGGTGGAGGACGAGGGGGATTTTCTCCGCTTCCTGGAGGAGAACCGCCAATACTGGGACTATGTGGACGACACTCTGTTGGATGAAATGAAGGGCGTCACCCGGTTAAAGCTCTACGTTACCGATGATGAGGACGGACAAACTCAACTGCGGCGCTATCTTCGGGGCATCGACCTTCCCTATACGGCAGTGAAGCTTCGGGAGCACGACTGGGCCCACAGCTGGCAGAAATATTATCGTCCCATGGCCGTGGGGCAGCGGCTTTACATCGTCCCCGAGTGGGAGCGGGAGACCCCCGTGCCCGAGGGCCGGGTGCCCCTCTACTTAAACCCCGGACTCATCTTCGGCACCGGCTCCCATGCCTCCACCCAGCTCTGCCTGCAGGGGGTGGAAGAGCTCACTCGCCCGGGGGATGTGGTGCTGGATCTTGGCTGCGGCAGCGGTATCCTCTCCATCGCCGCCCTGGCTCTAGGGGCTGGCTTTGCCTTGGGGGTGGACATCGACCCCAAGGCCGTGGGGGTCGCCTATGAAAATGCTGACCTAAACGGTATCAACCGAGAGCGCTATCTGGTACGTGCGGGGGATCTTCTCACCGATGAGCCGCTATTTGCGGAATTGAATCAGCGGAAATACCGCCTGATTCTGGCGAATATCGTCTCCGATGTAATCATTCCTCTGGCTGCCCCCGCCGCCGCCATGCTGGAACCGGACGGTATTTTCCTGTGCTCCGGGATCATCGATACCCGCAGCGACGAGGTTGGCTAGTGCCCTAGAAAGCAGCGGCTTTATTATCATGGAGAAGAAGGAACAAAACGGCTGGGTGGCCTTTGTCTGCCGCCTGAGATAGGAAGGAGGTGCCCCTTGCGCTATCTCACCGAACCTGTGCAGGAGCGGCAGTATGACCTGCGCTATGTTTCCCGGCTGACTCCGGAGGAAATTCGGCGGCGGCTGGCGGAGAAAACGGTGCCCTTTAAGCCCCATAAGGCAAATAGTAACCCACTGCTTTTGCAACACAAGGAAAATGGTGACTTTTATTTAATTTCCTCCGGATATCACCATTATATTGAAACCTTCGGCATCGCCCATATGCACCTGGAGCCTCGGCCGGGCAGCGGGGATACCGTCATCTATGGAGAATGGAAAGAGAAGATGCAGGAGAAACAGCGGATGCGTGATCTGGTCATCGTTTTCCTTCTCCTCTTCGCCTTCGCCTTACTGCATCCTCTCTTGTCTTTGGATATCTATGATACCGGCCGAAACGCCCTCCTCAGCGCGGCTGTCTCCATTGTGATTGCCTTGATCGTCCGCTCCACCGCACCAAAATACCGTATCGAGGAAAAAGCAAAGCTCCAAGCCTTCATTGAGGCCAACCTGCTTGACTAAGTTCAGGAAGTGATCCCCATGGAATTTCACTCTAAACACGCCCCCGCCAACCTTCGGCTGCGGCTGGAGGATCGGGCCAATCCCAACACGGTCTCCCAACACCGTTCTGAAGAGC
>JAGFXS010000034.1 GCA_017861415.1 Bacillota bacterium | reverse complement strand
CACATCTCCAAGCTGGCAGAGCGCCGGGTGGAAAAGGTGGAGGATGTCATCAACATCGGCGACATGATCTGGGTGAAGGTGACAGAGATCGATGAGAAGGGCCGCGTAAACCTTTCCCTGAAGGACGCCGTCCGGGAGATGCAGGCCTTAGACGCCAAAGAAACCCGCAAGCAATAAGAAAGCCAAAGGAGACCGCCGGAGGCGGTCTCCTTTTTTCTTCCCTCATCATTGCTGAGAAAGGAGCGACTCTGGGATGAACTATCAAAAAGAACTGGAGGGGCTCTTGGCGGCGCTCTCTGGGCGACCGACCCCCGCCTCTCTTCTGCTTCACAGCTGCTGCGGCCCCTGTAGCAGCTATGTGCTGGAGTATCTGTGGGACAAATTTGCCGTCACCGTTCTGTACTATAACCCAAATATCCACCCCCTGGAAGAATACGAAAGGCGAAAGGCTGAGCAAATTCGGCTCATCGAGGGCTACCGAACCCAGGGCCGCCCCATCGCCTTTCTGGACTGCGACTATGATGCTTCTGCCTTCTCCGTCTGCTCCCGGGGCCTGGAATCGGAGCCTGAGGGCGGCCTGCGCTGCCGGGAATGCTTTGCCCTGCGTCTGGCGGAGACGGCCCGCCTAGCCCGTGAAGGCAGCTTTGACTATTTTGGCACCACCCTCACCGTCAGCCCTCACAAGAACGCAGCCCTCATTAACGAGCTTGGTATGGCACTGGGGGGCGAGATCGGAGTATCCTTCCTCCTCTCGGATTTTAAGAAGCGGGACGGGTATCGACGCTCCATCGCTCTGTCCCGAGAGTATGACCTATATAGGCAGGATTACTGCGGCTGTGCCCATAGTCTTGCGGCGCGGCAGGAGACGCCTTCCGCACTCTGATGCAGATTCCACGGGTATAAACCGCCGGTCTTCCGTCCATACTAAGGGCAAGCTTTGAGGAAGGTGGTTATTTATGCAGGTTCGTGAATTGATGAATACCAACGTCATCAGCATTACTCCGGAGGAAAGTGCTTCCCTGGCGGCACGGCTCATTGCCCGCCACAACATCGGCTCTCTGCCCGTCTGTACCGACGGCGGCCAGCTCCGCGGCATGGTCACCGACCGGGATATCGTCCTGCGCTGCATTGCGGCAGAGGAGGACCCCGCCAAGACCCCGGTTCGCGACATCATGACTCGCAGCCTCACCTTTATCTCCCCGGAGGACGACATCCGGGCGGCTTCCCACCTGATGTCGGAGCAACAGATCCGCCGGCTGCCGGTGGTGGACTCCGGTAAAGTGGTAGGCATGCTTTCTCTGGGGGATCTGGCCAGTTGCCACAAGTGTGACATGGAGGCCTCCCGCGCCTTATCCGAGATTTCAGAGAACATACGAAAACCCTAAATGCATGACTGCCCCGGAGCTACGCTCCGGGGCAGTTTCTATTTGCATATGCTATACTAGATAAAGAAGTGTTCCATCGGCCTTGTAAACAGCCGCCAGCGTAAAGTTGCCGCTGCTCCCCTGTACATAACCGGCATTGAGGAAATTGTAGGGCAGCGTATAGTGGTAGACCAGGCCGTAGCTGTCCGTGGCGATGAGAACCAAATCCAGGGTCTGCCAAGGCGACTTCTCCACTCCGTCAAACTCCGCCAGGTACTGAGGGAAGTCCGGCGGGCTTCCCTCCTCTATAGTGAGGGGCTTCTCCCATAGCTCCTTTCCGTCCAGGGTACAGCGCAGCTTGAGAGTTTGGATATCATTCTTCCGTTCTGTCACCTTCCCTTCGTAGATGCGGGCATTCCCGCTCACGGTGACAGTGGCGTCCTTCCCTCGCTTGGCAGCGGAATACCAAACATCTCCGTCCAGTTTTGGCAGGTAATATTCCCACAGGCTCCCGATATAGCTCTCCGGCTCCTCCACGGTGGTAACGCCGCCGCGATCTATGAGCACCTTCATGCTGATCTCTTCAAAGAGGCCTACTTGAACGGTTCCCGTATACGTGACTCCTTTCTTTTCAAGGGAGGCAATCTCCCCGTTGGAGATCTGTACCCGTACCCGGGTATCTGTCGTGACCTCCTTAGGTGTTACGGAAACCGTCAGCGCGGCTTTTAGGGTCTCCGTATCCAAATCCCCCATTTCCCACTGGAAGCTGGAGAGGGCGGATGCCTCTTGCCTGAGGGTTTCCTCCAGCCTAGCTTGCATACCGCTGATCTCCGCAGACAGGGTATTTCGCACGCTGTCCGGCCCCATAGCCTGCAGCTGCACTTGATTTCTAAGCTCCTGCACATCTTCATAGGTTTTCAGTTGAACCAGCAGCAGGATCACCAGCACCGCAGGAACAAAAAATTTTTTCACGTTGCCTGACATTTCGTGACTCCTCTCTCCTTTGTATCATAGGTCCTATTATGACGGGAGATACCTCCCCCGTCAAGGACACAAAAAGGAGCGGCAAAGGCCGCTCCCGATTTTACAGCTGCTCCACCAGCTGGCGGATTCTGTGTGCGTGGTTCCGATCCATGGAAGCAATTTCCTCAAAAATTTGGCAAAGACATTCGTCCTGACACTCCATGGCCGCCGCACTGTAGGTTTCCGCATCCTGCTGTTCTTCCAGAAATCGCTCCCGCAGAGCACCCATGTAAGATGTAAAGTTGAGCTTCCCTGTCCTATCCGGCCAGTAGTGAATTCCAGAGGCCAGGAAGTAAGCGGCACACAGGCGCTTGGCACACTGCCACTCTTCCGCGGCCATAGAAGACAGGGTTTTCGCCGCGGTTCCACCCGTTTTCCGGGCAAGTGTCCGGTAATAGTTCCAGTCAGAAATCTCTTTCCGAATTAGCTCCTGAAGGAGCTCTTCAAAGGATGGACCACCGCTGCCCAGCCAGGGCACAGCGCTGCGGGGCGGGAAATCATTGTTAAAATGATGTCTCTCGGTAATAGGTCTGGCCCGGCCCCGCACGTCCCGGGTGCTCATGCCGGTTTCCAACTTTGCCAATTCGCAGATAACCTCATCTCCCCTTCCCTCGGTGCCGGAGATCACCGGAACATCTTCCGTCTGCTCCTCTGCCGGGGGGCTTTCTTTATCTGTCTTTTTGAGATAACAGTTAAGTGGCTCTCCTCTGCATTCATCGGGTAGACAGGAGGCCATAGCCATGCTGCCTCGGGCTGGCATCATTTCATACTCCTTGACTGTCAAATCGTAGGCGGCAGCCACAGTACGTCCCGTAGAAATTTTGGGGGCCACGACCTCACCAGCTTGATTGAAGGGCCGGCTCCTGCCCACAGGCGTCACCACCACCGGACTCTCCCGCCCCTCGGGCATAACCCGGTTCCATACTCGCTCAAAGACATCTCCCTCGGCTTCAATCTCCCCCTGGGCCGGCGCAGCCATGCGCTTGGAATCCATAAAAAGCGTCCCTCCTCGCTAATTTGTACTTTACCCCATGGTATGCGAGGGGCCGCCCCCTTGCGCCGGGAAAAAACAGGGGATTTTCCCTCTTTTTTCACGAAATTGGGGGGCCTCTCCATTATTCTGAATAAAGCCTCCCTCGTAGTTGCAAAAAACACCAACATATTCCCGGGTAATAATGGCAAACCGCATAATTATTCTTGACAGTGCGGCTTCTCCGTTCTAAAATAGTATATCAAGTGTAAATAAAATGGCTTTCCCATAAATGGTTTGTTTTCCGTGGGATTCAGTCATGTTTAGGGATAGAGAGCATCCCGATTTATACGCGAAAATTTAACGAAACGGAGGTGTGTCCCGACTTTATGGAGTTTTTTCTTGTGGGCGCAGCGGCCTTTGCCGTAGCCCTTGTCATATTCTTCCCCCTTGGCATTCAATATCGTAAAAAAGTAGCAGAAAAAGAGATCGGCAGCGCGGAGGCAGAAGCCACGCGAATCCTCAATGAGGCCATCCGAAGCGCGGAGAACAAGAAGCGCGAGGCCCTGGTAGAAGCAAAGGAAGAGATTCTGACTGCCCGAAACGAGTATGAACGCGAAGTAAAGGAGCGGCGCGCAGACCTGCAGAAGCAGGAGCGGCGGCTCCAACAAAAAGAAGAGAGCCTGGACAGCAAGACCGAGAACATGGAGCGCAAGGAGGAGGCCTACACCGCGAAGGTGTCTGAGCTGGAGTCCGTCCGCCGTAAGGCAGACGAACTGGTAGCCCAGCAGATGAGCGTACTGGAAAAGGTCTCTGGTTTTACCGCAGACGAAGCAAAGGATTACCTGATTTCCAAGCTGCAGACAGAGGTCACCCATGAAGCGGCCATGAAGATCAAGGAGATTGAGGCTCAGCTGAAGGATGAAGCGGACAGCCGCGCCCGGGAAATCATTGGGCTTGCTATCCAGCGCTGTGCCGCGGATCATGTGGCTGAGGTCACGGTCTCCGTGGTGCCCCTGCCCAATGATGAAATGAAGGGCAGAATCATCGGCCGCGAGGGCCGGAACATCCGCACCCTGGAGACCCTCACCGGCGTAGACCTGATCATCGATGATACCCCAGAAGCCATCACCGTTTCCTGCTTCGACCCGGTACGGCGAGAGATTGCCCGTCTGGCTCTGGAGAAACTGATCCTGGACGGCCGTATTCACCCCGCCCGTATCGAGGAAATGGTGGAGAGCGCCAAGCGCGAAGTAGACGCCACTATCAAGGCTGAAGGCGAGCGGGCGGTGTTTGAGTCCAACGTCATGGGCCTCCACCCGGAGCTGATCAAGCTGCTGGGCCGGATGAAATACCGTACCAGCTACGGACAGAACGTGCTCAACCATTCCATCGAAGTCTCCCATCTTGCAGGCCTTATGGCGGCAGAGATCGGGGCCGACGTGGCTCAGGCCAAGCGGGCAGGTCTTCTCCATGACCTAGGCAAGGCTGTTGATCACGAGGTGGAAGGCTCCCACGTCACCATCGGCGTGGAGCTGGCTAGGAAGTATAAAGAGAGCCGCGAAGTAATCCACGCCATCCACGCCCACCATGGCGATGTGGAGGCGCAGACCGTAGTGGCCTGCCTGGTTCAGGCAGCGGATGCCATCTCTGCAGCCCGGCCCGGCGCCCGGCGTGAGAATCTTGAGAACTACATCAAGCGGCTGGAGAAGCTGGAGGAGATCACCACTTCCTTCCAGGGCGTGGAAAAATCCTACGCCATTCAAGCTGGCCGCGAGGTACGGATTATCATCAAGCCTGAGCTCGTCAGCGAAGACGGCATGATTCTTCTGGCCCGCGAGATTGCCAAGAAGATTGAGGACGAGATGGAATATCCTGGACAAATCAAGGTCCACCTCCTGCGGGAAGTCAAGGCCATCGAGTACGCCAGATAACAAACCAGCTTACCCCATCAGGCAGACAGTCATAAAAGGCTGTCTGCCTGATTTTTTCTCCTCCGGCAACGAAACGAGGCAGAATCCAAATGGATCCTGCCTCGTTTTTTCTAGGCTAATTTTACGGTGCAGCCATCTGCTTCCGTTGTGCCCGCATCCTCGCTTCTTAATAGCGCCGGATTACCGACACAACCTTCCCGATGATCTGGGCCTTGCCTCCATCGATAGGCTCATACTCGGGATTCTCTGGCATTAGCCAGACCTTTCCGTCAATACGCTTAAAGGTCTTCACCGTGGCTTCATCTTCAAAGAGCGCCACCACAATCTCACCGTTGGTGGCCCTCTGCTGGGGGCGTACCACCACCAGATCACCGGGGAGGATACCGGCATTGATCATGGATTCTCCCCGCACCCTCAGGGCGTAATGCTCCTCTTGGGGACCGTCTGGCTGATAGGTCAGGTACTCCTCAATGCACTCCTGCGCCAGAATGGGGGAGCCGGCGGCCACGTTGCCCACCACAGGAATCTTCCCTCTGCGGGCCAAGGCCTCTCCGTTTATGGTGATGGAACGAGTTTTCCCTTCCACCTGAGAAATCAGCCCTGCAGACCGCAGACCCTTCAGGTGAAAATGCACCGTAGAGGGTGATTTCAGTCCCAGATGATCCCCGATCTCCCGGACCGAGGGGGGGTACCCATACTCCTCTGAAAAGGAAAGGATAAAATCATAGATCTGCTGTTGTTTTGCGGTTATCTTTTCCATATAAAACCCTCCCGCCAAGTCGGTACATGCCGACAATGGAAGTTTCCTTACAGGTATTTTACCATATCAATAAAAACAAGTCAAACGTTTGTTCCATGTTTTCTGTAAAAATGCTCACCCTTTAATTAATAACTTCTAATTTTCAAGAGATTCAAATACTTAATTACAATGAAATCCCACTCCCTCGACAAAAATCAAAGGAGCGGGCTTTCATCTTTTAAGCTGGTGCCTATTTATTCAATTCAGCATGTTACCTAAAACTGGTTCACCCAACCGGAAATCAACAGCAGGGGCAACCCCCACAGGAGGAGAAATATAGTAAGATGCAGGGGCGACAAGGCGGTCAGGGCGGCGGCTTGAGCCAGATAGAACACCAGCCCGATGCCCACCAAGCTGCCCAGCAGGGTAAAACGGAGACAGAGCTTCAGGGCCCTACGCAGCCTCTGCGCACCTGTGGCGGCCGTAGCTATGGGAGCGAGACCTTCTACCCCTAGGATCGCCAGCAGGCTGCTGCCACTGTGAGGCTGGGCTGCGAGTAGCTTGCGTCGCTGTTCCAGCTCCGGGAAGGACAATCTGTCCCAGGGGAAGCGAAAGAGCTTTCGTAGCAGGGGCGGTGAGATGTTAAAGTCCAGCGCAGCCAACACAGGCGTAATTCGGTTGAGCAGCAGGCCGTCCACGGCGGGCATTGCACTTTTGTGGAGGGAGTAGGAGAGGACAAACTGGCCGGCAAAACTGCCGCCGATGGCGGTAAAGACGCCGGTTCTCACCCGCACCCCCGGGGGCAGTGCGACACCCATGCGCTCTAAGAAGTTGCTGTTGCCCACCAGCACCGCCTGGCCTAGAGCCCGGGCGGAGATGCCGTCTTTATGCTGCTCCAGGTCGCTGACGGTAACAAGGGTTCCACCCTCCATCCGCATCAGCCCCTCAAAGACTTCATCTAAGCCGCTGCCAGTGGCACGGATGATGGAGGCTGTGACGGAAAACACTTTCTCTTGTGAGAAACTTCCGAAAGATCTGGCGCTGGTAATCTTCACAGAACCGGGCGGAAACAGATCGGTATCCTCCACCAGAAGAACGGCTCCGGGTTTTGCGGTTCGGATCCCCACCCAGCCTGCCAGGGCTACACCATCTCTGGCTAGCCGCTGAGAGAGCTCTCGGTTGGGCAGGCTGAAGCAAAGGCAGCCGCCCAGGGTTGCGGCAGCTATCAGGCCGCCGGAGACGGCCCAGCAAATCAGCTCAGAATTCCCCTTTGCCGTGGTGGCCAAAATAGACAATCCCACGGTAAGGAGCACCGAGAGCGGTACATAGTAACGAAAAATTTTCTCCGCACCATCCTCCTGCTGGATCTGACTGCCAAAGCCCGCGGCAGTGCCGGAACGACGGCGATACGCCGCTTTTCCGCCGAAAGACTGGGGTTCCACATGCAGGCGGTCAGGATGCCTGGACTGGGCGGCGGTGCGGCTGGCCACTCGCTGCTGTTTCCGTTTCAGATAAGTGCCCAGCATCTGAAAGGCCAGTACAGTCATCGCAGGCAGGTAATGGGGCATGCTGTAGGGCCTCAGCTGCATTAGAAGCAAGGTCAAGGCATCCGCTGTCACAGTGATGGCGGCCAGGAGGGCCACCGTCTCCATACTGGGCTTGCCTTTCAGTAGACGGATAAGGCCCGCCCTTAGCACCGGGGCACTCAGCAAACAGGTAAGGGCAAACAGTCCCAGCCCCAGCCAACCCATGACCTCACCTTGGGCTAGTATATTGGGAAACGGCAGAACCGGAATCTCTTGAAAGAGCGTCAAGATCAGCAGTACCAGAACACAGAGAAATGCACCCCCCATAAGCGTCCGCAGGCGGGAAAGACCCTCTCCAAATTCCTTTACCAGGATTTTGGGGTCGGTGTCAGGGGGCGGTGGCAGATCCGGCAGCCCGGGAATTTTGGGTATTTTAGGCCGTTTCACATGAACTTTCGGCGGGGTAAAGTTCTCCTTGTTCTCCCGCGCCCATTCTTTTGCCTGCTGGGCGGCCTGGCTCACCGCTTCCCGAATGGTTTCCGGTTCCTTCTGGGGATAAAGGGTAATGATGTTATCCGGAACGTCCGACTCAGCAGCCATCTGGTCATTGGCGCCTTCACCCTGGGTCTTTTCTCCTGGAAGGGACGGCGCGGTAGCATTCGGAATCGGACCCGCTGTCTCTCCCTCACCGTTTTGCTGTTCCGGCGCCTTTTGGGGCACAGACTCAGCTGCAATGCCCTTTTCTGCTTGCAGGGTCGATTCAGGGGACACAGCTGTCTCCTCTGCCCCATCCTCCCCTTTGTCGATGGGCAATCGAATGGCGGGTTGGCGCATGGCTTTGGGTGTGGGCAATCGAACCGCTTGGCTGGGGATCATGGGCGCACCAAAGGCGGAGGCATCGGGCCGCCCGCTCCAGACTTCCGGCACGGGCTGTATGATGACCTCCGGCGCTTTTGTTGTAGTTGGACTTGTCTGGGGCGGCATTTCTCCGCCGGATCCCTTGACCTGAGCTTCCCTTCCGTGGGTCTCAGTGCTGGTCTTCTGTCTTGTTGCCGATTTTTCCGGCGACTGTGGCACCTTTTCCCTCGGCGGCTGCTTCTGTGCGGGCTTTTCAGTCGGCGCAGGGGGGGCCACTTTGTCCTTCGTGTCCACCTCCGGGCGCTCTAAGGAAGCAGGCATCAGATCCAGTAGAACATCGGGCAGCGGAGCTTCGTTGCGGGCATCCTGCTCAAGCCAGCCCGAAACCTCCTCTAGGATATCTTCGAGGCCGAAGTCGTCCTCTGATTGGAATTCTCGTCTATCATCTGCCATGGGATCACCTGTTTTTAACAATAATAATGGAACGTATCCTAGCCCATCCGCTGGCGCACGGCCTCATAGAGCAAAATGGCGGCGGAGGCGCTGGCGTTAAGGGAGTTGAGCTTGCCCCGCATGGGGATGCGCACCAAAAAGTCGCAGGTTTCGGAAACCAGTCGACCCATCCCGTCCCCTTCGGAGCCAATGACAATGGCGGCAGGCCCCTTGAGGTCCGCCTCGTAGAGGGAAACGGAACCCGCGGCATCGGTGCCGAAGATCCAGACCCCTTGCTTTTTCAGTTCTTTGAGTAGCGTGGTCAGGTTGGGCACCCGGGCCACGGGTACATGGGACACAGCGCCGGCGGAGGTCTTCGCCACCACGGCGGTGAGGCCCGCACTGCGCCGCTTGGGGATGATGACCCCATGGGCACCTGCACACTCGGCAGTACGGATGACGGCTCCTAGGTTGTGGGGGTCGGACAGCTCGTCGCAGATGACGATCAAGGGCGGCTCACCCTTATCTCGGGCAATTTGCAGAATATCTTCGGGCTCCACGTATTCCCGGACGGCCGCCAGCGCGATGACCCCCTGGTGGGCGTGGGTGCGGCTCATATAGTCCAGCTTGCGGCGGTCGGCCTCTACCACCACAACCCCCTGATTCCGGGCTGTGGACGCGATGTGGCCCAGGGCGGCGTCGGTCTCTCCCCTAGCCAAAAAGATTTTATCAATGGGCGTCCCCACCCGCAAGGCCTCGATTACGGCGTTGCGTCCTTCAATGATACCGTCGGCAATGGCGTCCCGTTCCTCGTCCTGAGTGCCTCGGTTCTGAATTTTTTTCATGTGTAATTCCTACTTTCATCGAAAGGGACGGAGCCTCTCCGCCCCAGGGCCGCTCTCGTTGACGGCCCCAAAGAAATTGTATCACGAATTTGTCGTAAACAAAAGAACTTTATCAGTTTACGGCCTAATCCAAAAAGCTGTCCGCAGGACAGGATCACAGTCTCAGAGAAGCACCGCAAGACCATCTTTCACCTCTCCTCGAGAGGCAATCAGGTTAACACCAGCATGGTTCATCCTACCCAGAGCCTCAATCAGCTGGCTATCGATGATCTCCCCGGGGATCACCAGGGGCACCCCGGGCGGATAGGCCCAAAGATAGGCAGCGCTGATTCTCCCCACGGCTTCATCAAAAGAGACTAGGCCCCAGGCCCCCTCCATTGCCTCCTCAAGGGAACAGGCCCGCCGAGGCAGGGGCGGCACCCCATTTTGGTGCTCCTCCGCGGAAAGGACCCTACACGCCTCCAGCTCCAACAGCGCCTTGGCAAGTCTCTCCAGGGTTTCCTCCCGATCCCCCATGCCGGTCATGGCAATGGCATAGCCCTCCAGGGACATCTCCAACTGGAGCCCATAGTCCTCCGCCAGCAGCTCCATGAGACGGGGGCCGGGGAGCGAGAGTCCGGCGGTGGAAATCACTATTTTGGAGGGGTCCAGGGCAAACACCTCCGGGAGTTTTTCTCCAGCCTCTTTTCCATGCCCCGGCACACGAATCCGCTCCAGCTGACAGATCGCCTGGTCAAATTTCTCCAGCCGCCGGTGCCAATCCTCAAAGAGGCTTTGTCCCCCCTCCTCAAGCAGATCCACGCAGCCCTCCAGAGAGGCCATCAACAGGTACGACGGGCTGCTGGTCTGGAAGATCCCCAGCTGCCTCCGCAGCTCCTCCGAAGAGATCAGGGTTCCATTTAAATGAAGCACCCCAGTCTGCGTGAGACTGGGCAGGGTTTTATGGAAGCTCTGCACCACCAGATCGGCCCCCATCGAGA
>JAGFXS010000110.1 GCA_017861415.1 Bacillota bacterium | reverse complement strand
GATCACTCTGGTGGCGGCCACCAAGACCAGAACCTCCGAGATCATCCGAGAGGCCATTGCCGCGGGGATCACCGTCTGCGGGGAGAACCGGGTTCAGGAGCTGAGTACACACCTGGAGGATCATGCCTATGTGGGTGCAGAGGTGCATTTCATCGGGCATCTTCAGACCAACAAGGTAAAGCAGGTGGTGGGCAAGGTTTCCCTCATCCAGTCCGTGGGCTCCGACCGTCTGCTGGTGGCCATCGACAAGCAGGCGGAGAGCTTGGGTATCGTCCAGGATATCCTGTTGGAGGTGAACATCGGTGATGAGGAGAGCAAGGGCGGCATTACGCCCCAGGAGCTTCCTGGACTGGTGGAGCTTGCCAGAAGCGCGCCCCATGTCCGCCTGCGGGGGATTATGTGCATTCCTCCCGCCGGGGCTTCTGATGAGGAAAATCGTCAATTTTTTGTGAGGACAAAGCAGCTTTTTATTGACACAAGAAATAAAATGGGGGATAATAATTCAAATATAGACTGCCTTTCTATGGGTATGAGCGGGGATTTCGCCATGGCCATAGAGGAGGGAGCCACGATGGTTCGGGTGGGTACGGCTCTGTTCGGGGCGCGCCCTCCGATAAGGTTGGTAGAGTAAGGGATCTATTCTGTGCAGATGGGCACATATTAGATGAGAAAACGGGGAGATGAATCGCATGGGATTCCTTGACGAATTAAAGAAGCTGGCTCATCCCTATGAGGACGAGCTTGATGACGACTACGACGATTACGTAGACGAGGGAGCAACCTTTTCGGAGCCGCCCAAGAAAGAACGGTCCCGGGATCGGGATGCCGGATACGCGGATACGGATCGCAGAAATAAGGTCGTCAACATCCACACGACGACCCAGCTTCAGGTGGTGCTGGTGAAGCCGGATCGTTTTGAAAACGCTTCTGAAATCGCCGATCATCTTCGGGACAAGCGTACCGTGGTGCTGAACTTAGAGCAGACAAAAAAGGATATCGCCCGGAGGCTGCTGGACTTTTTGTCCGGCGTGGCCTATGCCAACGAAGGGAAGATTAAGAAGGTGGCCCTGTCCACCTACATTATCACACCCTATAACGTGGATATTTTAGGGGATCTCATTGACGAGCTGGAGAACAACGGCCTGTATTTCTGAGGAAAGAAGCCCGGTACGATAAAGGCCGGGTTGCCGCCGTGATCCGGGGTCTGCCAGAGGTATCATGAGCGAGTCCGGAAACCGTTGCCACTTCTCCTCCCGAAACACAGCTGTGCTTCGGGGTTTTCGGCTGTCTTCGGCAGCAGACAGAGACCCTCGCACCGGAAGGATAGAAATAGCGGAAATGGAGTGAATGACTATGTTGACACCTCAGGAAGCGGAATCCCATGTATTTTCAAAGGCATCCTTTGGGGGCGGGTACAATATGGGGCAGGTTGACGCCTTTTTGGACACCCTGATTGCCGATTACACCGCTTTGTACAAGGAAAACGCAGTGCTGAAAAACAAAATGAAAGTCCTGGTGGAGAAGATCGAGGAGTACCGCACCACCGAGGACGCCATGCGCCGCACCCTCCTTTCCGCACAGAAGATGGCGGACACCATGCTGAGGGAAGCGGAAGGCAAAAAGGCAGAAGCCATCACCAAGGCAGAAGCTGAGGCCAGAGTTCGGACGGAGGAAATCCGACGGGAGATCCAGAACGAGGAAATGCGTCTGGTAGCCGCCAAGAACTCCACCACCGCCTATGTGAACAAGCTCAAGGATCTGTATGCCCATGAGCTGGAGTACATCGCAAGCCTGTCTGAGATGACCTTTGTCTCCAATGAGGTGCTGACGGAGTCGGAAAAGAACACCGTCAAAGAAATTGAAGACACGGTGACCCGGCTGATGGTGGATGTGCCCGATGCGGCTCCCAACCTACGGGAACCGATCCCCTTCCCCATGGAGGAAGAGGAGGATTTCCCAAAGCCGCAGAAGGACAAGGCCCAGGAGCCCCAGGACGAGGACTTCGGTGAGCAGACGTCAGACGACACACTGGTGTTTGACCGCCTTCAGTTTGGACGAGACTACGACTTCGACCAGGAGCCCGATAAATTTTAAGATCGGCGTGCTTTAGGTGTAAATCATTGCCCTCTGGGCGATAGCGCGGACGGAACCTGACCGGTCTCCCGGTCCGGGTTCCGTTCCACTTGTTATATGAAAACTCCGGACGAGTACCGTCCGGCAAAGGAGAGAGTGAAGCAGCATGGCACAGGACTACAATGCAACCATCCACCTGCCGGTGACAGACTTCCCCATGCGGGCTGGCCTGCCCAAACGGGAGCCGGGGATGCTGCAGGAATTTGAGGACAAGCAGCTCTATCAGAGACTGATGAAAAAGAATCAGGAGCGGCCAAAGTTTATTCTCCACGACGGCCCCCCCTTCGCCAACGGCGATATTCACATCGGCCACGCTCTGAATAAGTGCATTAAGGACATTATCGTTCGCTATAAGAATATGTCCGGCTTTCAGGCCCCCTATATTCCAGGCTGGGACACCCACGGCCTGCCTATTGAGTCTGCCATCATGAAGAGCAAGAAGCTAAACCTCTCCGAGCTTACCCCTGCAGAGTTTCGGGATAAGTGCCGGGAGTACGCCCTCTCCTTTGTGGATCGACAGCGGGAGCAGTTTAAGCGACTGGGCGTCATCGGCGACTGGGACAACCCCTACGTCACCCTCTCCGAGGACTTCGAGGCGGAGCAGATTCGGGTCTTCGGCCGGATGGCCCAGCGTGGCTACATCTACAAGGGCCTAAAGCCCGTCCACTGGTGCTACCACGACGAGTCCGCCTTGGCTGAGGCAGAGATCGAGTATCAGGACGATCCCAGCGTCACCCTCTATGTGAAGTTCCCCGTGCGGGACGATCTGGGTAAACTGGCGGACTTGGGGGATATCTCCAAGCTCTCCTTCGTCATCTGGACCACCACCGCCTGGACACTGCCCGGCAACCGGGCCATCTCCCTAAATCCCGATCTGGACTATGTGGTCATGCGCGCCGCCGACGGACAGATGTATATCGTGGCCGAGGGCCTTTCCCAGAAGGTGGCCAAGGTAGCAGGTCTGGGTGCGGTGGAGATTCTGAAAAAGGAGAAGGGTAGCTTCTTCGAGCTGATGACCGCCACCCATCCCTTTGCAGACCGGGAATCCGTGATTCTCTGCGGCGATCATGTTACCTTAGATGCCGGCACTGGCTGCGTCCACACCGCCCCCGGCTTCGGCGCCGAGGACTTTGCCGTTTGCCAGCGCTATGATAAGGAAGGCCTTACGAGCATCGGCACTCCTGTGCCCGTGAACAATAAGGGCGTTCTTATTGACGAGCTATTCCAGGGAGTTCATATCTCCAAGTCCAACGAGGCCATTATCCCCGTGCTGGAGGAGAGAGGTGCCCTGCTGGCACGGGAGGATATTGTTCATTCCTACCCACACTGCTGGCGCTGTAAGCACCCCATCATCTTCCGGGCCACGGAGCAGTGGTTCTGCTCCGTAGATGCTATCAAGGAGGCCGCTGTGGCTGCCTGCGACGACATCTGGTGGAAGCCCGAATGGGGCAAGGAGCGCATGAAGGCCATGATCTCTGAGCGTTCCGATTGGTGCATCTCCCGCCAGAGAAAATGGGGCGTTCCCCTGCCTATCTTCTTCTGCGACAAGTGCGGCGAGCATATCATTACCCCCGAGACCATCGACCGCGTGGCCACACTTTTTGAGAAGCATTCCTCCAACATCTGGTTTGAGAAGGAAGCAGCCGAGCTGGTGCCAGAGGGCTTCCGTTGCCCCCATTGCGGCCACGGTACCTTCTCTAAAGAGACGGATATCATGGACGTGTGGTTCGACTCCGGCTCCTCTCACGCTGCCGTGGTGTCCAAGCGTCCCGAGCTGAGCTTCCCCGCCGACCTGTATATGGAGGGTGGCGATCAGTACCGCGGGTGGTTCCAATCCTCTATGCTTACCTCCATCGCCGTGAACGGCGTGGCTCCCTATAAGCAGATTGCCACCAATGGCTGGACC
>JAGFXS010000109.1 GCA_017861415.1 Bacillota bacterium | reverse complement strand
CAGGAGACAAAGGCGTCCACAGACAGAGCAGTAACAATCAATAGGGCTTCGGCAAGGGTGGCAAAGGACCCCATGAGCAAATCCCACCTCTCAGCGTTGATATAGCATCCTATTCTGCAAATTGAGAGAGGGTGACTGGCGAAGGAGGAAAAAGGCGTGGTTTTGTCCTTGCATGAGGGGAAAGAAGTTGCTATACTATATAAACATGCAAATGCATGATAAAACATTTTGTGGGGCGGCCTAACCGCGGCAGGCAGAGGTGGTACAGGGCATGAGCATCAAAAAATACGAAACACTTCTTAAAACCGTTGATTTGGGAAGCCTGACCAAGGCATCAGAGGTTTTGGGCTATACCCAATCGGCCATCAGTCATATTATCACCGGGCTGGAGGATGAGATGGGCCTGCGTTTGGTGATCCGGGACCGGTCAGGAGTGCGTCTCACGGAGGAAGGGAAGCGTCTGCTTCCCGCTGTCCGAGCAGTCTGCCAGGCTGATCAGGAACTGCATCGACAGGTATCGGAGTTCCACGGGCTGGAGGTGGGGGTGATCCGGGTGGGAACATTCCTCAGTGTCTCCATCCATATTTTGCCGAACTTGATCGCCAAATTCTCAGAACAACACCCAAATCTGGAATTTGAGCTGCTTCAGGGGAGCTACGGGGATATTGAACGCTGGATTGGAGCTGGAAGAATCGATTGCGGTTTTGTCCGAACCCCAACCCACTCGGCCATGGAGATGATTCCTATTCTGGAAGAGCGGATCTTGGCTGTCTTTCCGGAGGAACGGGAGCTGGCGATGGAGCGCTTCCCGGTTGAGGACATTCGGGAGGAGTCGTTGATCCTGCGGTCAGATGCTGTAGAGCTGGGTTTGCGTAATCAACTGAGGAGGACAAATGGCAAACCCAAAATTACCTATTCTGCCAAGGACGATCTGGCTGTGATCGCAATGGTGGAGCAAGGGCTGGGGATGAGTGTTTTGCCAGAGCTGCTCCTGAAGGGGAGAAGTGGTCGTGTCAAGACCATGGAATTGGACCCGCCTACCCATCGGAAAATTTGCTTGGCCTATAAAAATGCACAAGGGCTCTGTCCGGCTGTCCGTCAGTTTCTGACATTTGTCCGGGAAGAGCACCCTGAGGTGGAGATCACATGAAAAAAAATAAAGGTTACATTTAAAAAAATTCATTTTACGAACATTGTTTTTATTTGTATACTGAACCTATGTGAACAATTTTAATTTATATAAATTGTGAATTCATTGTTTTATTTACATGTTTGAGAGGAGTCGAATTTTCTATGGCACAGTTTGTTACTGCCCAGGAAGCGGTCAAGCACATAAAAGACGGCGACAGAGTTGTGTTGGCTCACAGTATTGGCGAGCCGCAGACCCTGGTACGGGCAATGGTGGAAAATTACAAGAACTACAAGAATGTTGAGATCAGCCATCTGCTGGCACTTGGCCCCTGTGATTATACCAAGCCCGAGATGGAGGGTCACCTGAGACATAACTCTCTTTTTGCAGGCCCGGGCTGCCGTACTGCTCTGGCTGAAAGAAGAGCTGACTTCACCCCCGCATTCTTCGGTGAAGCTCCCCACTTCTATGAGAAGTATCTGCCAGTAGATGTGGCCATGGTCACCGTTTCTCCCCCGGATAAGCACGGCTACTGCACCTTCGGTGTGGCAGTGGACTATTCCAAGCCCTGCGCAGAAATGGCAAGAACCGTCATCGCCCAGATCAACAAGAACATGCCCAGAACTTTCGGCGACACCACCATTCATATTGACGATATTGACTTTGCGGTGGAAGCAGATGACGAGCTGTATGGCGCAAAGCCCATCGCCCTCACCGAGGTGGAGGACAAGATCGGCGCCAACTGTGCAGCCTTAATTAAGGATGGTTCCTGCCTCCAGCTGGGCATTGGCGGCATCCCCAACGCTGTGCTCAACTATCTGCATGACATCAACGACATGGGCGTTCACTCTGAGATGCTCTCCGATGGTATCCTGCAGCTCATCAGAGCCGGCAACATCAACAACACCAGAAAGCAGATTCATAAGGGCAAGTCCGTTGTTACCTTCCTCAACGGTTCCAAGGATCTGTATAGCTATGTGGATGACAACCCCTCCGTCGAGTTCTATCCCGTGAACTATGTCAATAATCCCTATGTGATTGCCCAGAATGACAACTTTGCTTCCGTGAACTCCGCTTTGTCCGTGGACCTCATGGGCCAGATCGTTGCCGACAACATCAGCTCCGTTCGCCAGATGAGCGGTGCAGGCGGCTTTGTGGATTTTGTCCGCGGCGCTACCGCTTCCAAGAACGGTATCTCCATCGTGGCACTGCCCTCCACTGCAGCAGGCGGCAAGGCATCCAGAATTGTCAGCGAGTTTGAACAGGGCCGTCCCATCACCCTGACCCGCTTTGAGAGCTTCTATGTTGTGACCGAGTTCGGCGTTGCTCTCCTTCGTGGCCAGAACCTGAGACAGCGCGCCCGCGCCCTCATCGAAATCTCTCACCCCGACTTCAGAGATGAGATGAAGGAGTTCTACGAGAAGCGCTTCTTGGAGAAGTATTAAGATTCCCAAATCAGTGTTACCAGAAACGCCGGAGCTATAGCTCCGGCGTTTTTTTTTCAGAAGCCGGATTTTAGAGAATTTCCCAGGTTAACCAGAGGAAAAGTTCTTATTTACAGTAAAGAAAGTTTTCAGTATAATTTTGGTATGGAATGATTAGATGTAAGGAAGGAATAAAAATTCTGGCAGCTGATGGATCCTTCGATGACCCTGTGGTTTACAGGCATAAAATTCCGTTTGACGGGCAGGCTCCTGATATGGGTGGATTGGTGCCACCTGTGCGGCCCGGCAGGAATCGTACAGGGCGGGCAAGCAGATCCGCCGGGAAAGGGAACGGGGATTTATGACCGATATCTTAATTATTGGCGCCGGAACGGCCGGACTCACGGCGGCCATTTATGGTACACGTGCCGGGTATTCTGTAGAGGTGCTGGAACAGCGGATCCATGGTGGACAGATTATCAATACTACCTCGGTGGAAAATTATCCGGGTATGCCCGGGGTTTCCGGGGCGGAATTTGCCGGTGCCCTCTATGAGCAGGCGGTGAGCTTGGGGGCGGAGATTCGGTACGAAACCGTGATCCGGGCGGAGCTTGGGGGAGATGTAAAAAGGGTCTATCTGGAGAGCGAGCAGATCAAAACCGCCAAAAGTCTAATTATCGCCACAGGAGCAAAGCCCCGAAAGCTGGATGTGCCCGGTGAGGATCGATTGTTAGGTGCAGGGGTTTCCTACTGCGCCACCTGTGACGGGGCGTTTCACCGGGGACGTGATGTGGTGGTGGTGGGCGGCGGAAACACCGCCATAGATGATGCCATCGTCCTCGCGGGCTTGGTGCGGAAGGTCTACCTTGTCCATCGCCGGAATGAATTCCGGGCTGATGCTTCTGCCGTGAAGCGGTTACGCCGTTATGAAAACGTGGAGTTTATTCTCAGCAGTCAGGTGGAGGAAATCCGTGGTGAGACTGCGGTGGAATCTGTGGTGATCTACAATCAGGAGGAAGACAGTCGTCGAGACCTTTCTGTCAGTGGAGTATTTATCGCCGCAGGGCATGAGCCGGATAATGGGCTTTTTGCCGATGAAATAACTCTCTCACCGGAAGGCTATGTAGTGGCGGGGGAGGATTGCCAGACAAATCTGCCCGGTGTCTTTGTGGCTGGGGATACCAGAACCAAGCAGGTACGGCAGATCGTCACCGCAGCGGCAGACGGTGCGGTGGCAGCACTGGCGGCCAGCAGCTTTCTTGCGGCAAAAGCGGAAACTGGAAAGGAGAATGAATTATGAACATGACCATGAACGGCGCCCCCGTAACACTGGCAGGCAAACCTCTCGCAGCGGGAGACGTTATGCCTGACTTTTCCCTGCGAGACAACGATCTTGGCCTCGTCACCCTGGCGGATACCAAAGGCATCCGGGTGTTTCTCACCGTGCCCTCTCTAGACACCCCCGTTTGTGATCTGGAGGTGCGGACATTCAATCAA
>JAGFXS010000033.1 GCA_017861415.1 Bacillota bacterium | reverse complement strand
AAAACGTCCTCAGGAGCCTTTCCAAAAAGCCCACCGCTGGCGATAGCGGACATGGTTCTGGTCTGCTGGTAGCCCACCCCGGCAGCATAATCCCAGACATGGCGCCAGGCCTCAAATCGATTGGCGATATAAGGTTTAAACTGGAGCACGATGCCACAGCCGAGGCCGGCTCCTACTCCCATCATCACCAAAAAGCCTAGGTTCCCCGAACGCAGGAAGGCCACCACTAGGAAAGCCACAAAGAACACCATTGCGGTTCCGAAATCGCTCATAAGGGCCAGACAGCCCACGCAGAAGCCGGCAAACAAGGTGGTAAAAATTAGGTTTCGGTTAGCAAAAAGGCGATCTAAGGTAGCCGCCCCAGCGATGATGAAGGCTATCTTAATAAACTCTGAAGGCTGGAAGCTGAGAGGGCCAAGTGAAACCCAGTTTTTTGCCCCGAAGATCCGCTGACCTAGTAGAAGGTTGAACGTCAGCAATGCACCAGCTGTTACTGCCACAGGCCAACGGAGGGAGACCGCCATTTTAAGGTCCCGCAGGGCAAGGCTGAGGGCAAAAAAGACCAAAATCCCCAGAATAACGCTGACTGTCTGAGTGAGCAGCGCCCTAGGAGAATAGGCGGTAGTGATCCCGAAGGAGAGTGTGCAGAGGAAGAAGACAAGAGTCTCTGCTTCAAAAGCTGTCCGCTGGAAGGCCCGGTAGATCATATACAGGCACCACATAGCACCGGATAAGATCAAAAAGGAAATCATCACCGGCAAAATTTCCTCTGGCTTTACAATAAGCAGGCTCTGCAGGAGCATCAGCCCCTGAAAAAATGTAAGCAGAGCTAAGGTCTTGTGTGGGCTAAGCTTGCGCTTATAGACCTTTCCCCGATGATTACGGGCCCGCTCTTCCTCATCAGACAAAGGATAGAAAAATAACTCCAGGCCGCCTAAGCTGATGACGTCGCCCGTTTGCAGGGGCACAGAGCCAATGACCCGATCCCCATTATGAACCGTCCCATTTTTCGCTTCCAGCGGGAACAGACGCCAATCACCCTTGTCATCCCGTAGGATGGCGGCATGGCTGCGGGACACCGAGGGGAAGTCCAATAATACGTCAGCACTTTTGGAGCGCCCCAGCAGATTCTCCCAGTGGTTCAGCTCATAACGCACACCATTGGTCAGACTCAGATATCCCCAAAGCTCCCGGTTATTCCCCTCCCGAAAAAGGGAGATGATACAGCGCAGCATCACGGCAATCCCCAAAGGAATCATCACAAACCGCAGCACCCAGGAAGCGGCGGGTACTGCAGACACTAAAATCCTGTGTAGCCCTTCCGACGCCAGAAGACCTGTATTTAAATTGGATAAGAATCCTTCCATGTCGTCCTCACTTTCCCCTGTCCGGGGGAACGTTTCTATCCGTTGTTGGTGTGGACAAGTATACCATATTTAACGAAAAACACAAGTCGCTTTTCCCCTGCCTCAAGTTCTGTCCCGACATTTTATCAGTCAATTCGACAATTTACCAACCAGTTCACTTGCCTTTATTGTCTTATTTGCCATAATTCATTTTTTGTTCACAGTTTCGTTGACAAGCCCTCCGTTACTGGGTATAGTGAAAAGACTTTTCGGTTTCATTAAGCATACATTATAATTTAAGAAATGAGAGTGGCTACTTATGGAACCCTTCATCACGGCTGTCAATCCCGAGGCAATCGGTGTGTTCGGCCTGTTTGCAACGGTGATCTGCTTCGGTCTGGAACAGATCGGCGTGGGCGTCACCAAGGACACCGATCCCGTCAAAATGCAGCGCACCCTTGGACACATCGCAATCGTATTTGGCTCTGTCTGCCAGCTGTTTACTTCAGTTTGGTGCTTTGCCTTTAACGTATTGGGTGACCACAGTAAATTCCTCGGCACCGTTTTTGGCTTTTTCGGCCTATTTTGGCTGCTGGTGGGAATTTTCTTTGTCAAAGGCGGAGACAAGAAGATGCTCGCAAACTTCTTTATCCCCTGCTTGATTCTGAATACCTTATTCCTGGTTCGGTGTATTCAGGATGGCCTCATCTGGCCTCTGGGCATGGCCGTGGTTGTGATCGAGTTTTTACTCTTGACCCTCATCCCTGCGTGGTACACAGGAAACCCCAAGCTTGGCAAGTTAGCCGGCGTTTGGAACCTGGTTATTGCCGGAATCGCCTTCTTCCTCCTCTACCCGCACGTCTTGGGATAACTCTAGGATAACAGTAGAATCCCTCGGCTGTCGCAAAGCCTCCGGAGCGTTATGCTCACCAGAATTAACCGGTACGGCGGGATACAAATCCCTGCTGTCTCTGACTTTGTGAAACCGTGAAAAGTAAAGAAGAACCCGTTTGGAGAGCCCTTCTCCAACGGGTTCTTTCTTGTTCTGATTTAAGGAAGAAAACCTTTCTTATCCGGAGTTGCGGCCAGCGGGCCGTACAAATCCCATCGGCGATCCCGGTAAAGGTAGAGTTCTCGCTCTCCGGGCGTGCCGATGATGTCCTTATCCTCGCAGAGGGATAGATCTAGGGTCTGTGCTATGACGGTCTCTTCCGTCCGCCCGCATTCAGCCAGCACCACACCGTTAAAGTCTACGATCTGCGAGCGACCAATAAAGGTAAAACCGCCCTCACACCCCACCCGGTTGCAGCTGGCAAAAAACACTCGATTTTCACAAGCTCTTGCACGGGTAAAGAAGTCGGCGTGACTGTCTCCCCCCTCCGGCTGATTGGTGGGCTGGATGATGAGTCTGGCCCCCTGGAGGGCAGGAATCCGCGCAGCCTCCGGAAACCGTAGCTCATAGCAGACAATGATGCCGATCTTGCCAAATCGTGTGTCAAACACTCCCCCGGATGACTCTCCCGGGGTCACAAATCGGTCCAGTCCCAAATAGGGCAGATGACTCTTCCGATAGGTCTGTACCCTGCCATCCGGCTCCAGAAAAAATACGGTGTTATAGAGGCTCTCTCCCACCATCTCCACAGCACCAACAGCAATGGAGACCGACTCCCCTTCGCAGAGAGTCTGCAGCCGAAGTATTTCCGGTCCACCTTTTGTGACGGCAGCACCAGCCGCCTCATCTCTACTCCGGAAGCAGTACCCGGTGATGGCCGCCTCAGGGAAAACCACCAACTGGGCACCATGTTCCTTTACCGCCTGCCGGGTCAGCGTCTCGATCTTCTCTAAGTTATACGCGAGGTCAAAGAGATGCGGGTCAAACTGGGCGGAAGCCACTGTCAATTGATCCATACCCATATCCAGCCATCCTTTCATCCTTTTCACGTTGCAGCTTACATATCACGACGCCCCTCTAGGGCCCGCATGAGGGTTGCGTCGTCGGCATATTCCAAATGCCCTCCCACGGGAACGCCATAGGCCAGGCGGGTCACCCGTACACCGAAAGGTTTCAGCAGCCGGGAAATGTACATGGCTGTAGCCTCTCCCTCGGTGTCAGGATTGGTCGCCATGATGACCTCCGAAATCCCGTCTTTGGCCACCCGCTCCATGAGAGACTTGATATGCAGGTCATCCGGCCCCACATGGTTCATGGGCGACAGCACGCCATGGAGCACATGATACTGCCCACGGTATTCCCGGGCGCGCTCCAGAGCGATGACATCCTTGGGGTCCGCCACCACGCAGACAGTGCCCTCATCCCGCTTGTGGTCGGTACAAATACCGCAGGGGCCATCTCCTTCGGTGAGGTTCTGGCAAATTGGACACAGGGCAATGGTCTCCTTGGCACGACGCATAGCCTCTGAAAAGGCAACCACTTCCTCCTCTGGGAGGGATAGCATAAAAAAGGCCAGGCGCTGGGCAGTCTTCTGTCCGATGCCGGGGAGCCGGGCAAACTGTTCCACCATTTTTTCCATCGCCGGGGGGAAAAATTCCATGGTCTAAACCTCGCCTTTCCTTAGCCCCGGAGGGATTTGATGGCCGCCTCGATATCGGTGGCCCCATAGATGGCACTGCCCGCCACCAGAACATTCGCCCCGGCCTCGATCACCCGCGGGGCGGTGACGAGATCCACGCCGCCGTCCACCTCCAGATGGCATTGGGGATTATACTGGTCCATATACCGGCGGATGGCGCGGATTTTCGGCAGCTGATCCGCCATAAAGCTTTGCCCGCCGAAGCCAGGCTCCACGGTCATCACCAACACCAGGTCTATCTCCTCCAAGTAAGGAAGCACTGCCTCTGCGGAGGTAATAGGACGAAGCACAATACCCCGCTTTACCTTCTTCTCTTCCATGAGACGCAGCGCCTCGCGGATACCGGGAGGCATATCCGCCTCCAGATGGACAGAAATCAGGTCGGCCCCCGCATCCGCAAAAGCAGAGATGTACCGGGCAGGCTTTTCAATCATCAGGTGTACATCCAGGAACATATCGGTGAACTTTCGCACGGATTTCACTACCGGCACTCCGATGCTGATATTGGAGACAAACATGCCGTCCATGACGTCCACATGGAGCCAGTCGGCACTTCCTACCCGCTGAATGTCTCGGCCTAAATTTGCAAAATCAGCCGAGAGAATGGAAGGGGCAATTTTTATCATAAAACCAAATCCTTCTTCTGTAAAATCTGTTGGCCTAGCCTTCGAGGCCTGTGTCCAAGCCCCATCACCACCATGCACCGGGCTGATCTTTGGCGCATAGGATACGGCAAGCGGATCAACGGGAGGCCCCCTCGCCTCTCGGGTAGCCCCGGGACAGCAGTCGGTGTTCCCTCTCCGACTTCCCACACCCCGGCCCCGACGGCGACGACCCGGGCGCTCGCCGCATCATATAGCCGTCTGTCGGAGGACACCTCCGGCAGGCGGCCCTTTTTTTCTGCCACAAACACCTTGCCGGAAATCTCTATTGTCACGGGGTATACACCCCTAACGGCCGCTGAATTTCTTCCTGCTATTTTATAGCTTTTTTCTAGCTCTGTCAATGAAAAGCCCCCTGCCGCCTTGACACTCCTCCCTTTTACGGGTTACAATACCATTATATTGTCTATGCATCTGGCATACTATATGTTTCAGAGCTCCGATAGTTGCCCAGAGCGCAGACTGCGCTGGAGAAAGGTCTGATAAACACATGGCTAAGGTAAAAAAGCGTTCTGTCATGCCGGTGTATGCCGTTGCTGCCGTCTGGCTGTATTTTGCGTTGTTTTCCAATCTCTACGCACTCAGCCACTACATAACGGCCGCCCTAGTCTCTATTGCCGCAGCCGTGATTGCCCGCGGCATCTGGCCCAACAAGGAATTTGAGTTGCCAGATCCTCCGAAAGAGGAAAAAGAGAAGGAGCCGGAAAAGGCGGAAGAACCTCAGCCCGCAATGGACCCCAAGATTGAGGCTCTGATGAAGGAGCGCGATCGGGCGTTGAGCGAAATGCGCCGCTTAAACGACACAATTGAAGACCCTGACATTTCTGCTCAGATTGACAAGCTGGAAAACCTCACCTCCAGAATTATCGACCACGTGGCCGCTCATCCGGAAAAGCTATCTCAAATCCGGAAATTTCTCAACTATTATTTGCCCACTACGATCAAACTCTTAAACGCCTACGACCGCATGGGTTCTGCCGGGGTCTCCGGTGAGCATATCGGCGGCACCATGAAGAAGATCGAAGATATGCTCAGCACTATTATTCTTGCCTTTGAAAAACAGCTAGATTCCCTCTTTGAAGGTGAGGCCTTAGACATCTCCGCTGACATTACCGTCATGGAGAACCTCTTGGCCCAGGAGGGCATTACCGGCAATCAGCTATAATTCAATAGAGAGACTCTTTGGATGTTCCGAAAGAAAGGACGGTCTTTATGCCTGAAGATTTCATCCCCGAACTTACCTTAGCTCCTGACATTTCCACCCCGGCCGCAGCCGAGGCTGCCGCTGCTCTTACCCTGACTCCTTCAGCACCCCAGGCGCCCACCGCCCCAAACCAGCAGGAGGCTCAGACGGGCCTTGATGAGAGCTTTCTGTCCGAGGCAGAGCGCAAAGCGGTTCGGGACTTTGCCGAAAAAATTGACATTAAGGATGCCAATGTCATCCTACAGTACGGCGCCGCCGCCCAGAAAAATGTGGCAGAGTTTTCCGAGAAATCTCTAGGCAACGTGCGAACCAAGGATTTAGGGCAGGTAGGCGAAGCGCTGGCCAGTTTGGTTACAGAACTGCAAACCTTTGATCAGGAAGAGAAAAAGGGGCTTTTCGGCTTCTTCCAGAAAAAGAAGAATGAGCTGGCCGCCATGAAAGCCGCCTACGCCAAGGCCGAGACCAATGTAGATAAGATTATTGAGGTGTTAGAGCAGCATCAGATTGTCCTAATGAAGGATGTGGCCATGCTGGATCAGATGTATGATTTAAACACCAAGTATTATAAAGAGCTCACCATGTATATTCTGGCAGGCAAGCTCCGTTTAGATGCCGTGCGGGCCAGCGATCTGGAAGCACTGCGGCAGAAGGCAGCCACCACCGGTGCCCAGGAGGATGCCCAGGCCTACAACGACTTGGCAAACCTGTGTAACCGCTTTGAGAAGAAAATCCACGATCTGGAGCTCACTAGGATGATCTCCATCCAGATGGGTCCCCAGACTCGTCTGATCCAGAATAACGACTCCCTAATGATCGAGAAAATTCAGTCTAGCTTGGTGAATACAATTCCCCTCTGGAAGAGCCAAATGGTGCTAGCCCTTGGCATGGAGCACTCCCGTCAGGCCACGGCTGCTCAGAGCGCTGTCACCAACATGACCAACGAGCTGCTGAAGAAAAACGCGGAAGCCCTCAAGATGGGCACCATCGAGACCGCTAAGGAGGCCGAACGCTCTGTGGTGGACATTGACACCCTCCAGCAAACCAACCGTCACCTAATCGAAACTTTGGACGAAGTGATGCAGATTCAGAATCAGGGCGCACAAAAGCGGAAGGAAGCCGAGCAGGAGCTGGGTCGCATTGAGGGCGAGCTAAAGAAAAAGCTTTTGGAGCTGCGGAGCTGATCGGTACATCTTCCGAAAGTTATCATTTGGGTAAGGAGCCGCTATGAAAGTTTTAAACAAATATCCCGTCGCCATACTACTCGCCATTTTCCTCATCGGCGTTTCCATTGTTTTGGGTCAGGTTAAATACCGTGAATCCCTGCCCGGAACACCCGCCGTACCGGAGGGGCAGAGCGGCAGTATCAGTCTGAACGCCTCTCTAGACGCAGGTGCCTACGATCAGTACACCATAGACCGCGCCGGTCTCCTCTCCGCGTCCACCCGACAGCAGATCTCCCTCTACAACGCCAACTGGGATGACGCCTATAAGAGCATCGTGGCCGTGGTTACCGTTCCTTCCCTTGCGGGGAGTGATATCGCCGAGGTGGCCAAGCAGCAGGCCCTCTCAATGGAGCTTGCCGCCGGGGACGCTTTGCTGCTCATTGCCGCAGAGGAGCAGCTGCCTTACCTCATTGCGGGAGATCAATTTTTCCCCTCCTGGACCAGCCAAGACATTAATCGATTGATTGACAGCTCTCTGGCCTCTTACGTCCCTTCGGGAGATTATAACGGCGGTGTGCTCGCGCTGTTTGAGCAGCTCCATAAGGACTATGCTCAGTCCTACGGCTCCCCCGGAGAGAACAGCCATACGAACCAGTCCGGCCAGGTGGTTACACAGGTGGCAGGGGCTCTGTCCCTGACCTCTGTGGTGGTGATGCTGATTGTCCTCTTCGCCATTCTTTCCATGGTCGACAACATTCGTTACACCCGCTATTACACCCGCTATGGCGGGATGCCGATTCCTCCGGTTATATTCCGCCCCATTCTGTTCTGGCATGCCCCCGGCACTCGCTGGTATCATCAGCGGAGCCATCGTCCGCCCCCGCCTCCCCCTGGCAGCGGTCCCCGTGGTCCCGGCGGCTTCGGCGGCTTCGGTGGTTTTGGCGGCCCTCCCCCTCGGGGCGGCAGCGGTTCAGGCGGCTTCGGCGGTTTTGGCGGTTCTCGGGGCGGCGGCTTCGGCGGAAGCGGCTTTGGCGGTTCTCGGGGCGGCGGTTTCGGCGGGAGCGGTTTCGGTGGCTCCCGTGGTGGTGGCTTTGGTGGTTTCCGCGGCGGCGGTGGCTCCTTCGGTGGATCTCGGGGCGGTGGCTTTGGTGGAAGGCGCTGACCTGTCAAATGATTAAATCCTATCCATCACCGCATGAAATTAACTATTTAGCTGAGTGCTGAACATAAACAAGGCCGACCCGTCTAAATGGACGGGTCGGCTGTTTTTATTCGCCGGTTTCTGGCCCTTCTTCTTGCTGGCCTTCCTCACCATCTATATGATGAGGCTGCATATCCTTTATCCCCACACATCGGTTAATGGGTATCCCCTGACTGTGAAACTTCTCCTCATAGTCCGTCATCACCCCGCAGATCCCCTGCTCGTGAAGATTCCGGGTCACTTCATGAAGGGTATAGCCCACCTTTGGAAACTGGAAAAGAGCGAAGGTAAACAAATCCGCGTTGTCCGTCTTAAAGTGCAGGTCCCCACCATCCCTTAACACCTTTCGGTAGCTTTTCAAAAAAACCTCATGAGTTAGCCTACGGCGGGCATGGTGCTGCCCCGGCCAAGGATCACAGAAGTTGATGTAGATTCGATCAATTTCATCGGGCGCAAAATAAAGATCTAACCGGGCAGCGTCACCGTCAATGAATAATACATTGGTAAGCTCATCACCTATGCCCCGCTCCATGGCGATAACCATGGCGTCCGGCACCCGCTCGATAGCCACAACGAGCACATCCGGGTTCTGTGCCGCCGTTTCGCAGGTAAACCGCCCTTTGCCGCAGCCCAGCTCCAGCCAGATAGCACGGGCGCTAGGCATTCGATCCCGCCACCGGCCTCTCATAGTCTCCGGCTCTTTAACCCAGCAGGCGGCACAGCGCTCCATGCGTGGCTCTAAATTTTTCTTCTTCCGCATTCGCATCTGGAACGCTCCTCTTTCTCATGATAGCATGTCTACCGGCCTTGGCGGCTTTTAGGGGTGCCGGGCCGCTTTTTCCTGGTGCCCGCCTCGTTGCCCTTCCCCTTTCCTGCCTTAGCTTCCTGTCGGGGCTTTTCCTGCCTTACAGGGCTGGCACTGGCAGGCCGCCCGGCCCTCTCCTGTCCCTGCGGACGGTTGGGGCGAATCAGACAGCGGCTGTCAAAGCCTATGAGGTCCTCTCTCCCTGCTTCTCGAAGGGCTTTCAGCACCAACGGCCGCTTCTCCGGTCGTTTCCACTGGAGCAGGGCGCGCTGCATGGCCTTTTCCTCGCTGGTCTTAGGCACATGCACCGGCTTCATGGTTCTTGGATCCAGCCCCGTATAATACATGCAGGTAGACAAGGTACCCGGAGTAGGATAAAAATCTTGCACCTGCTCCGGCTGACGTCCGGTCTTATGAAGCCACTCCGCCAGCGAGACAGCATCCGTCAGCCGACAGCCGGGATGGGAAGACATCAGATACGGCACCAAATACTGCTCCTTGCCGTATTTCTGATTCATCCGCTGATAACGCTCTCGGAACCGCTCGTATGATTCAATGTGGGGCTTTCCCATGGAATCCAGTACATGATCCACACAATGCTCCGGAGCAACCTTCAGCTGTCCACTGATGTGATGCTTTACCAGTTCGGAGAAAAATTCACCATTTTTGTCTTGCATCATATAGTCAAAGCGAATGCCCGAGCGGATGAAGATCTTCTTCACCCCGGGAATGGCCCTGAGCTTCCGGAGAAGCTGCAGGTAATCTCCATGATCGGCATCTAGCTGGGTGCAAGGAGTGGGCGACAGACAGTCCCTGTGCTTGCAAAGCCCCACCTTTAGCTGCTTCTGGCAGGAGGGGCGGCGAAAATTCGCCGTTGGCCCGCCCACATCGTGGATATAGCCCTTAAATTCCGGGTGCTGGGTAAGGGTGGTCACCTCCCGGATCAGGCTTTCATGGCTGCGGGAGCTAACCATTCGTCCCTGGTGAAAGGCCAGGGAGCAGAATTTGCAGGCCCCGAAGCAGCCCCGGTTGTGGGTAACGGAGAAAAGCACTTCTTCAATAGCCGGGACCCCGCCCAGAGGCTCATAGCTGGGGTGGACAGCCCTCATATAGGGCAGCTCGGCTACTTGATCCAACTCCTGAGTGTTCAGAGGCATGGCCGGCGGGTTGACCACCAGAATCGCCTCTCCGTGGGGCTGTAAGATTGCCTTTCCCCGAATAGGGTCATGCTCATCGTACTGAATCCTGTTGGCTTCGGCATAGGCACGTTTATCCATGCCCACGTTCTCAAAAGAATCACAGCGAACGAAGGGAAAGGCGCAGTCCGCCTCGGATTTGGCGGAAAAGGCAGTCCCTCGCACGGCACGAATCTCCTTTACGGGGACCTTGGCAGCCAGCTTTGCGGCGATCTCCCGGGTGGCCCGCTCCCCCATCCCGTACACTAGAAGGTCCGCCTGTGCGTCAAACAAGATGGCCCGGCGCACCTTGTCATCCCAGTAGTCGTAGTGGGCAAAGCGGCGCAGAGATGCCTCAAGTCCTCCGATGATAAGGGGGATATCCCCGAAAACCTCTCGGATTCGATTGGCATAAACAATGGTGGCCCTGTCGGGGCGCAGGCCCCACTGACCACCGGGGGAATATGCGTCGTCATGGCGGCGCTTTTTGGCCGCAGTGTAGTGAGCCACCATGGAGTCAATATTTCCGCCCGCCACAAAAACGCCATAGCGGGGCCTGCCCATCTCGGCAAATGCCTCGGGCCTTTTCCAGTCCGGTTGAGGCAGAATCGCTACACGGTAGTGCCAGTCCCTAGCCTTCATGTCCTCCTTGGATATGGGCAAAAAATTTGTCTGCATAGATCCTCCTGGTGGTCTGACGCTCTCCGTCAGTATCCGATATATTTCTCCAAAATATTGATGGTGCCAAATGGCTCCTGCCGCTCCCCGATCTTCCGGAACCCATAGCGCTCATAGAACTTCAGGGCACTGACGTTGTCCTCGCCGCAGGCTAAGCGCAGGGTTGTCCGTCCCATTGGGCGATAGGTACTAATGGCCTGTCCCATGAGCTGGACGCCCAGACCATTTCCCCTGTGTTCCGGCAGCATATAAAAGAAGGAAATGTAACCTACGCCCTCTTCCTTCCCCACCTCCGGATCCAATTGGAGCAATCCTACTATTGTATTCCTGCGGAGGACGGTCATCAAGTATTCAGGACTTTTCTGCGAACAGGCTTCGGCCTTTTCCATATAGTTTTGACGCTCAAACCAACTCATATCACGGCCGAGATCCATCCACGCCTCTCTGCGGCTGGCATAATAGAGTCCTCGATGAGGCATTTTACTCAAATCCAGCGGTTCATACCAGAGGTTCTCATCGGGAGATGTCCCGGTGGCCTGTTTCCACCACCCCTGCTGGGCCAAGGTGGATATTTCGGGGTTTAAGTGGGAATTATCATCACTGAATACATCGGTTATCTTGTCTCCGCTAATTTCCAACATTGTTACTGCTGTATTGTCACTGTGGCCAAGGGTGCGGCTTTCCTCTAAGGGCAGCCCTTGAAATGCCGCTCTTGCATAGCGGATCGCCGTACCGTGGGTCACAATGGCAACGGACTGGTCAGGGTGATGCTTAGCGATCTGTAAAAAAGCTGTGGAGGCCCGCCTGCGAAGCTGCGCAAAGGTCTCCCCTCCCGCCACTCGCCATTGGGGAGAAGACGACACAAAAAGCTGCATAGAGGCGCTGTTCTTCAGATCCATCTCGCCCCAGGTTTTGTCTTCCCATACACCCATGTGGATCTCCCGCAATTCGGGTTGAGTGATAAGAGGCAAACTTTTGGGATCGGAGATCGCTTTCGCCGTGGTGACCGAACGGAAGAGATCGCTGGAGTAAACGGCATCTAACGGGATGGAGGAAAACCGCTCCCCCAGAGCATCAATTTGCCGATAACCGTTGTCTGTCACAAGGCTGTTATACTGACCGTGAATTCTTCGGTATAAATTTCCTTCCGCCTCGGCATGGCGGATCAAGTATAGTTTTGTCATGTTACACGTTCCTTACTATTGGTATCACGTAAATACAGTATGTTTTATTATAGCGAACCTCACATTTTTTAGCAATGGATTTTCTGTAAATATGGACACACTAAGAACGCATCTTTATGGTGTATAGCAACAGGAAAGGAGCCTTTCAAAGCAATGACAAGATCTCATTTTTGGCAAGGTGTTGGCCTCGGCATGGTTGCCGGCGCCCTAGTTGGCATAAAGCTGAAGGCCGAGGAAAAGCAAGTCAAGCGCTCCGTCAACAAGGCTAAGCGTAATATGGAGCACTTCATCGACTCAGTGGGCATGTGATATGATTTAGTCTGCCCCGCATTGCCTCCAAAAATTTTTGCCGTTTTTTGCGTTCTTCATATTGACAAAAGTCACCCCGACTGGTAGAATAACATTCGTTCCTGTTTGTGAGGAACACACCAAATGGGGGTATAGCTCAGCTGGGAGAGCGCTTGAATGGCATTCAAGAGGTCAGCGGTTCGATCCCGCTTATCTCCACCAAGAAAATCCTGTAATCTCAATGGTTACAGGATTTTCTTTTTTATATTTTAGTTCTACCCAAGCCTAATTCTAACACTTTTTCTAACACTTTTCATCCGTACTCGAAAAACTGTTTGCAAGTTTGTCAGCCATACTCTGTTTTCTCGCAACATCAAGATGCCCGTATATGTTAGCAGTCATTTTTATGTCTGCATGACCTAGCCAATCTTGAACATCCTTAAGCGTAAAGCCGCAGTTAATCAAGAAGCTTGCACAGCTATGACGAAGCTCA
>JAGFXS010000032.1 GCA_017861415.1 Bacillota bacterium | reverse complement strand
CAGGATTAAAACTCTCCTGACGGATTTCAAATGTTATAAAAATGATACCGTTACTCAGCAATATATGCCACACCCACACAGCCTCTTCCGGCGTATGTGCCGATGGTGGCGCCTAGCTCACAGGTGAAATAAGACTTAAGTCCAAGGGGGCCTTTGATCTGTGAGATTGCTTTTTCTAACAGTTCAGGTGCGCCGGTATGAGCAAAGACAAACTCGTGGCACAAGTCCGGCATTTGGCGCATGGCTTCCTGAAGTAAATGTTTGATTGCGCTGGTCATACCCCGTGCTTTCCCTATGGAATGGATGGTGCCATCTACTATGGTCACAATGGGTTTAATACCCAAAACCTCTCCTACCACTGCAGAGGTAGCGGAAATCCGTCCGCCCTTACGAAGATACTTTAGTGTGTTCACGGCGGCAAAAAACCGTACGTTCTTAATTAAAGGCTTCATCTGTTCAACCAGCTCTGCCGCGGAACTTCCAGCATCTCGGAGCTTTACCGCCTCTAATACCAAGAGAGCCAAGCTCATCGAGGCACTTCTGGAATCAATGACAGACACTCTCCCCACGGGAAAGGATTCACTGGCAATACAGGCTGCATGGTAGGTTCCGCTGATATCACTAGAAATGAAGATTCCCACCACATCATCACCTCGATCCACACAGGCGGAGAACACTTCTTCAAACTGCTCAGGGGGGACCATAGAGGTTGTGGGCATAGTCTCTGCTTGTTCCAGTTTGTTGTAAAACTCCTCCCGAGTCAAATCAATACCATCACGGTAAGATGCGTCTGTGAAGTGAACGGTTAACGGAACCACGATCACACCTAAACGGTCCTGATCTTCTTTTGTCAGTTCGCAGGTGCTATCTGTCACGATTTGTAGGGCGATGGTCTCCACCTCATTTTAAAGTATTCATGCAGGCATCCAAAGATGTACTGCAATGCAATGGGGATTGGGTACGTATATTCAACAGCTGTCTATCGTGATGCATTATCTCATATTCAATATTAAAAAGCAACATAAATATTAATAGCATTTAGATTTGTTTTCAGGAAAAACTGCTTTTCTGTGCCATCAATCCTCATCACCCTGAATCGGTACTGCGTTAATCATCAGATCATTACTCACGGCATCAATATTCGTATGGTCAACTCTATAGGTAGACATTACTTCCTTTACCCGAGTGACTCGCAATTCGCTACCGAGATCTGACAGGGAACCCATTACTCCCAGCCGCCTTCCTAGGCGAAATACCATTTGCTGATCCTCAGGCAGGGAGAGGAAATCATCAATGGTCCGCAACAGACGATCCTTGTCTTCCGGTAGCTTGCCACGCAGTTCAAGAAGAATATTCAGGATATGATCGCTTTCCACAACGCTGGTGATCCCGTGCAGATGTTCAATAAAAGTGCGGATCTCTCGAACATCGTCGATATCGTTGGTGCGAGTAAATATACCGGCCTGATAGTCTGCGTAGAGGTCTAGCTTTTTAGACAATGCCATGGATCGGATGCGCACGAAGTCAGGGTTAATTTGATTGATCACATCCGCAGTGTCCAAGGCACTTTGACGAGCATACTCACGCCCGCCAAGGCCCGGCATGTAAAATTCCGAAACCTCAATTCCGGCGGCCATAGCTTTTTTACCAGCTTTAATTTGAGTGGCTTTATCCACACCCTTGTTCACTAGCTTGAGAAGCTCATCACAGCCTGTCTCCATACCGACATGGAGGCGATTCAGTCCCATGTGGGCAAACTCCCACAGATGATGGTCATCAATCCTCGCTATGGTGTCGGATCGAGCATAGGCAGTGATCCTTTTAATCCCTGGAAACACCTGATGCAGATACCGAAGCACCTCAATGATCTGCTCGGGCTTCATCAAAAGGGCATTGGCATCCTGGAGAAAGACCGATTCCATCCCGCTCTGAAACCAATTGGCCGCCACATAATAGGCTTCCCTCTCTTCATCACCGACAGGAATCTTATATGTTTTCCCTTGAAAAACGTCTATCCAGGACCTGATGGCATCGATGTCTCGCTGGACATGCTCTACTGAGCGAACTCCAAATTTTTCCTTACGATAAAACCCGCAGAACTTACATTTATTCCAGGCGCAGCCTCGCACGAGACGCAGGAGCAAGCTGTACCCTTCACTTGGCGGCCGAATTGGGCCTACCTCATACTGATATTGCTCATTCGTACTCAAGACAGTATCCTCACTTACTTTAATCTTGCTTATGCAAATTCGATGTATTCATTATAGCAGACTGATACTTTTATGAAAAGTCTCATCGAGCCTCTGTTGGAACCTTGTAATAGGAAGCTTCGGCTGTATAGATGTCGGGTACCATATCATCAGATCCACTGTATAATTTTATACTAGCATAAAAACGCTGATGCGGACATCCGTTGGGATCAGACCGCATCAGCATTTTCATTTGAATGGCTAGCCTGTATTTAACTTCTCCCGATGTCGCCCATGGCTTCACGGCGCGCTGGCTCAGGTTACCGAAAAAGCAGGCGGAATGATTCGCTCACTTATGTTAGCGTAATAACAGAGGTGGGGCAACTCTCCTGAGCTTCCACGGCCCCTGCCTCAACCTCCGGGGGAACCTCTGCCTGATGGACTCCTGCTAGACCGTCATCTTCCATTTGGAAAACTTCGGGGCAGACATCCACGCAAATGCCGCAGGAAATGCAACCGGTTTTGTCAAGTGCTGCTTTCATAGATAACTTCCTTTCTGCCATTTATGGCACTTGCTGGGGAAAGACCACCGTCAAGTGCATTTTGAACTGTTCCTCCGCGTACAATGCGTGAGGAATACCTTCGGGCATGACGATAGTTTCACCCTGGGTTAAGTGGTGCTCCTCGCCTCCTACCGTTATGCAGGCGGCGCCTTCCAAAACAGTGACCATAGCGTCACCATCGGATACATGGCTACTGATCTCTTCGCCTTTCTCAAAGGCAAATAGGGTAATGCTGACCATGGAGTTTTGGGCGAGGGTCCGGCTAACAATCTGCCCCTCTTGATAGCTAACTAGTGAAGAGAGTGCAAGGACCTTCCCGTGCTCAATGTTCTTAAAATATGGTATCCCCATCATGGCGCCCTCAACTTTCATATTCTTGAATGCCTCAATTCAGCCACAAAAGAAAGGTTGCCCAAATTCGTCCCGTAGCATTCATCGTGACACTCGCTTCTGATTGCACCATCAGCATAGCATAGTAAGGAAAATTAATCCGTGACAAATGTCACATATTGGATTCAACGCACCTATTTCACGAAAATATCTTTTGATCGACCTTTTAATAGAACGTGGCCACAGCGTTGTTTGGCTCCTGATCAGGCTCTAAGGATAGGATCGTAAACACCGGCCCCTTCCGGCCGTAAACTTTGTGGTTGCGCAGGCCAATCTTAGCCGTGAGCTTGACCCATGTCCGATGTTCAAGGGAGTTGGCGTCTTTCCAGACACAGAGTATTCCAGCGAAAGCAGTATCATCGGCACAGCAGGTCATAACCTGGCGTCCGAAGATAAAGGTATTGTCTGGAAGATCCTGCCGATGGATCACATAGCCAGACAGGCACACCGTCTTCCCGTTATACTTATCCATTTCCTCAGATATGTCCCGATACCATGTGGCATAGTCCTCAAGGTTAATTTCAATCACCGGGGCACTCATATCGTAGGGCAGTTCATCCGGGATGTCATCAAAGGTGACACCCCCCTCTGCATCCTCATAGGCGATTTCCGCGCGTCGGTTAACTGCCCGGACCATTTTATGAATTTGCAGTTTATCTAAGTTCTCCGAAGCTCTATTGAACACCACCATTTCGCAGCTTTTCAGCTTATCCACCACCAGCTCCCGCATATTGCTATTGTAAACAAAAAAACTGCCGGCATCCACAAACATAAACTCCTGATAGATCATCCACTCTTGAGGGAGGGCCTGATACAGACTGTCCAGCATCCACATGCCGTTGTATTCTACAATAACTCGCTGGCATGCATGCCGCTTACAAGCTAGATCTAGAAATTCCGGCGTTAGCCCCTCAGGGCTAGTAACTCTCTCCATAAAGACACGTCGGCCGGAAAACTGCTCAGGGGCATAGGGCTCCTCCCCGTCCTCACAGAGGAGCAGCAGCGTACTTTCTCCCTGATTAAAACGCGAATCCTCTAAAGTCTTCTGGATAAAGGTAGTTTTTCCGGCATCCAGAAAGCCGGTAAACAAGTAGACAGGTATCTCCATGAATCCATCCTTCCCTTATGCCAACCGGAAGAGGCTGCGCAGGGCAGTCTCCTGAAGTTGGGATCCAATGACGCAAAGGCGGCCAGTTACCCCGGCAGAGCCGATTCGAAGGTTTTCTTCCCCTGGCACATAGTCAAAGTGGAACCAAGATCCGTCCGCGCTGGGCACAATCCCCTTTGCCCGCAGAACCATGCCATAGGCTTGCTCATCGTCCAGAGACTCCAGAATCTCCATCAGTTCCTCACGGGTGTATTTTCGAGGAGTTTCCTCTCCCCAGCTGGAGAACACTTCATCAGCGTGATGATGAGGTAGCCCACAACTGCAGTCTTCACCATGCTCATGGTGATGGTGGTCATGATCATGTCCGCAGCCGCAATCTTCGCCATGGTTATGTCCGTAATGGTCATGGGCATGCTCGTGGTCGTGACCGCAGCTGCAGCCTTCACTGTCATGGTGCTCATGATGATGGTCATGGTGATGGTGATGATGGTCCTCCGCCATATTTCGTAGCGCCGCCTCCAAGCTGTCACGCTGCTCCATAGATTCCAGAACCTGCTTGCCATCAAGTTCCGTCCAAGGGGTGGTGATGATGGGGGCATTGCCGTTTTTCTCGCGGAGTAGCGCGACAGTGTCTAGCAGTCGGCTTTCTGGAATGCTGTCCGTCCGACTGAGAACAATAGCAGAGGCATGAGCGATCTGATTATTATAAAACTCCCCGAAATTTTTCATATAGAGTTTACACTTTGTGGCATCAGCTACCGTAACAAATACATTCAGCACGACCTCTTCAGAGGCAAGATCTCGCACCGCCTCGATTACATCAGAGAGCTTTCCCACGCCAGATGGTTCAATAAGAATCCGGTCTGGGTGATACTCCTCTAGCACCTTTTTTAGGGCTAAACCAAAATCCCCCACCAGACTGCAGCAAATACAGCCGGAGTTCATTTCAGTAATTTGAATGTCCGCGTCTTGGAGAAACCCGCCATCAATGCCGATTTCACCAAACTCATTTTCAATCAGTACCAGCTGTTCTCCCTGATAGGCTTCCTTAATCAGCTTCTTAATCAGTGTTGTTTTTCCGGCACCTAAAAAACCGGAAAAAATGTCAATTTTCGTCATGGTTCCGTTATCCTTCCTAGTCCCCTTCTGGGGTAATCAACAATTTACGTCTGCGGCACCTGTGCAGAACATGGTGAAGGTTCCGCTAGCCAAGAGCTTATCCTCCCCGTCCTTTACATCCACAGAGACAACGCAGATGGTCTTCCCGCGATGGCGTACCGAAGAGAGGGCTCTGATATGCTCGTGGTCGCTGCCTCTAAAAAACTCAAAGCTGTTACTCAGGGTCACATAGCTCTGGCCGCGGCTTCTGGCTGCAGCTCCTGCCGCACAATCTGACATAGTCAGAAACACACCGCCATGGATCCCCCCAAAAAGGTTGTGGCTTTCAGATTGAACCTCTAGCTCCACAATGGCGTGATCCTCCCACATCTGGGTGAGCTTCATGTAATTGTGAATCATAAAATGATTGCCCTGATTGGTCTTCTCGATATGCTTTTTATAATCCATGGTTTGACCTCCTTTGTCCGCGCGGCTTTTTTAAAGTACAATAAAGGTAACGCCATTGTTATGTCGATCCAGATCCCGGTCCTGCCGCAGGGCATCACAGAACTGAAAAGCCATACGAGTTTCCTCCTGAAAGATGGAAAACGACTCTCCAGGAATATAGGCTTTTATCTTCCCTTGTTGTTTAAGGCGATCAAGATACTTTCGGACCTCAATCCGTATCCGGCCACCGGTGCCGGAGGACCCATATCCGTGAATAATCTTCAGCACCTTTACCCCCATGTGGCTGCTATGCCCCAGCTCATGGGTTAACCGCCGCAGGGCTTCATCCACAAAGGGCATTCCTTGTTCTAAATTTACTTCCCGAAAATTCGATACCAAGGCAACCTGCCCCCTTCCTTACCTTTGCTCCATGCAGGCTCCCACAAGCCAACGAAAAATGGGTAAGCCGTCCTCTCCCATTCGTTCCGGATGAAACTGAACCGTGAAGACAGGACGACCGATGTGCTCCGTTACTTCAATAATACCAGACTCTGTCCATGCCGTGGCGACCATTCCATCACCGGGAACATCGATTACCTGATGGTGGGCGGAATTCACCATGGTAGCCGAACCGAACAGTTCCTCCATTCGGGAGCCTTCCATGGTAGCGACTCGGTGCCAGGCATCCCCCCCGCCCTCATGGGGAGCTTTCTTATGGAATAAAAGCCGCGTGGGGCCAAGATCTTGCAAAAGATGGCCGCCCAGAGCGATGTTTACCAGTTGGTGTCCTCGGCAAATACCTAAAACGGGCCGCTTTGCTTTTAAATATGCTTCAATTAAGGCAAACTCGGCTTCATCTCGCTTGCGATCAATATCGTAAGAGCCCTGATTTTCTTCTCCGATCAGGGCAGGGTCAACATCCCCACCCCCTGCCAGTAGTAGTCCATCATACAAGGGGGCTGTTGCCGGGCAATACCCTGATACGGGTGTTCCCCCCGCCAACCGAAGGGCAGTCTCGTAATTTACAGGGTTTCCCCCGCCTGTAGAAATCAGGATGCGCGGTGTCTTCATGTGGTTGCCTCCCCATACCAAATAAACTGTCGGGTAAATTCTTCCCCATATCCTTGGTACGATGCCTTCACAGAAATTACAATTTCATTATATCGGAAAACATCATCATGGGCAAGGAGACTACCATAGGATTTTAGAAAATATTTTCCAGAAACAGAATGCGGTGCGCCAGAAAGTAGTTCTGACGCACCGCACAATATACAAATGATAGGCTATTAATACATGCCGCCTGCCATGTCGCCTGCAGGCATACCTGCGCCGCCAGCAGAGGGCGGTTGGAGCTTGTCGCCCACCAAAGCCTCTGTGGTGAGAAGCATGGCGGAGATAGAAGCGGCATTCTCCAAGGCGCTGCGAGCCACCTTGGTGGGATCCACAATACCTTCGGCGATCATGTCGCAGTAGATTTCCTTATAAGCGTCGAAGCCAAAGCCAACCTTATCGCTGGCCTTGACCTTCTCCAGGACTACAGAAGCATCCAAACCTGCATTGGAGACGATCTGACGGAGAGGCTCAGTGAGAGCGCGGGCAATGATAGTAACGCCGGTCTTCTCATCGCCTTCTACCTGTGCCAGCAGATTCTCAACGGCGGAGATGGCGTTAATATAAGCGGTACCACCGCCGGGAATAATACCTTCCTCAACTGCGGCACGGGTAGCGTTTAAGGCATCCTCAATGCGAAGCTTCTTTTCCTTCATCTCGGTTTCGGTGGCTGCACCGACCCGAATGATGGCCACGCCACCGGCCAGTCTGGCCAGACGCTCCTGGAGCTTCTCACGGTCGTACTCAGAAGCGCTACGCTCAAGCTCATTGCGAATCATGACGGTGCGCTCCTTAATGGCAGCGGGATCGCCCTGACCATCCACCAGGATGGTGGTTTCCTTGTTGGCTTTGACCTGGCGAACATTGCCCAAGTGTGCCACGGTGGCATCGCGGAGCTCCAGGCCCATGTCGGAGGAGATAACGGTGCCACCAGTGAGGACAGCGATATCCTGAAGCATTTCCTTGCGGCGGTCTCCGAAGCCGGGAGCCTTGACGCAGACAACGTTCAGGGTGCCGCGGAGACGGTTGAGGATCAGAGTGGACAGGGCTTCGCCCTCTACATCTTCGGCGATAATCAGCAGCTTTCTGCCGCTCTTGATAACATCTTCCAGAACAGGAATGATGTCCTGAATGCTGGAGATTTTCTTGTCGGTGATAAGAATCAGAGCATCGTCTAAGACGGCCTCCATCTTCTCAGTGTCGGTCACCATATAGGGGGTGATATAGCCACGGTCGATCTGCATGCCTTCCACGACCTCGTTGTAGGTCTCGGCAGTCTTGGACTCCTCCACAGTGATCACACCGTCGTTGCCCACCTTCTCCATAGCATCGGCAATCAGCTTGCCAATAACCTCGTCGCCGGAAGAAACCGCACCCACCCGTGCAATATCCTCGCTGCCCTTCACGGGCTGAGAATTCTGCTTGATGGCCTCAATGGCGGCTGCGGTTGCCTTGGCAATGCCCTTGTTCATTACAACGGGATTGGCGCCGGCAGCCAGATTACGCAGGCCTTCGCGAATGATGGCCTGAGCAAGCAAGGTTGCGGTAGTGGTACCGTCGCCGGCCACATCGTTGGTCTTGGTGGCGACTTCCTTCACCATCTGAGCACCCATGTTCTCAAAGGCGTCTTCCAGTTCTATCTCCTTGGCGATGGTTACGCCGTCGTTGGTCACCAGGGGTGCCCCGTAGGCTCTCCACAGAACTACATTGCGGCCCTTGGGACCCATGGTTACCTTTACGGTATCTGCAAGCTTATTGACGCCGCGCTCCAAGGCCTGGCGTGCGTTATCACCATAACAAAGCATTTTAGCCATATTTTTTATCTCCTTCCAAACTTAGCTTAGTCTTCCACAACGGCAGCAATTTCGTTCTGACGGACAATATACAGTTCCTCACCGTCAATGGTCACGCCTGCACGCATGTATCCGCCGGAAATGACCTTATCGTTGGGTTTTACGACCATTTCTACTTCCTTACCGTCTACCAGACCACCGGGGCCAACAGAAATGACAACAAAAATCTCAGGACGCTCCTTGGCAGATGCGGTGAGGATAATGCCACCTTTGGTGGTCTCCTCGGCTTCCATGCGCTTCAATACGACGCGGTCACCTAAAGGGTTTAATTTCATTGCTGGGTTCCTCCTTCATGTATTGAAATTAAAATTATTAACGATATTTTGAAGGCTTCAGTTAGCACTCAATTCAAAAGAGTGCTAACGCCTGTATTATCATAACCTCCAAAACAAAATTGTGCAAGACTTATTTTACATTTTACACATGTATTTTTCCCTATTTTTTTGCTTTAAAATAACTTAGACGGTTATTTATCTCGATATCTCGTATTTTCTTATTTTTTTGCTGAATTCTTCTTGTTTGATTTCATTTTTTCCGAAGATGGTTCTGCTCTCCCTTCTTCGGGTGGCTTGGGTCATATTGGAAAAGATCGCACCGGATCATACCGTTGTAAAGCTTACGCTTTTTATCGGCAGGACGGCCAAAAGTCCGTTCAAACTCCGTATGGGATGAAAGTAAATTAACCTTCCACCCCGGGGGCAGCTTCCCTGTAGCGCGGCCAAAGGAGCGGTACAACTCCTCCGCCTCCCGATGTTCCATCAGCCGTTCGCCATAGGGGGGGTTGGTGACAACACGCCCATAAGGTGTTTCTCGATGAAACAGGCGGGCATCCGCCACTTCAAAACGTACCAGGTCCTCCACATCCGCTTTAGCTGCATTGCTGCGTGCAAGGGCGACAGCCTCCGGATCAATATCCCCACCCCAGATATCATAGTCACCGTGGAATTCCTGATCCATGGCCTCATCTGCTCCGTCCATCCAGGCTGCACCGGGAATCCAGGACCACTTCTGGGCGGAGAAACTGCGATGTAGCCCTGGTGCACGGTTCTTGGCAATGAGGGCAGCTTCAATGGCAATGGTTCCGGAACCACAGAAGGGGTCGCAGAAGGGATCTCGACCTCGATACCCGGATAGGATTACAAGAGCGGCTGCTAAGGTTTCCCGCAGGGGCGCCGTCACCCCCACTGCCCGATATCCACGCTTGTAAAGGCCGGGGCCAGTGGTATCTAGCATAAGGGTTGCCGTGTCCTTCATGAGGGAAAACTGTATTTGGTAGAGTGCACCGGTCTCAGGCAGTGTTTCCTGTTGGTAGACACTACCTAAGTGGGTTGCAACGGCTTTTTTTATGATCGCTTGGCAGGCTGGAACAGAGGCAAGTTGGGAGTTTAAACTAAAGCCCTTCACAGGAAATTTTCCGCCCTTTGGAATAAACTGCTCCCAGGGCAGCGCCTTTGTCCCTTCAAACAGTTCATCAAAGGTAGTGGCAGAAAAGCTTCCCAGCAGGATCAGCACCCGTTCCCCTGTCCTCAGGTTCAGATTAAGCCGGGGAATATCCGCAGGGGTTCCGCTGCAGAAAACACGCCCGTTTTCCGCTCTGACCTGAGAAAGTCCCAACCGACGCAGCTCGTCGGCCGTCAGGCGCTCGATCCCCAATAGGGTGGGAATCACAAAAGTCAAATGTTCCACAGGACACGTCCTCTCATTAAACCTGAAAATTTACAGGCTGGTGTGCAATGTTTTAGTATATCCTGTTTTCCCGTTTTTGGCAAACTTTTTTCAGTAAAGGACTGTAGTTACGCAGCAAGTATAAGGAACCGTACAGGCTAAACTACAAGCAATCGTATAAAAGGCAATCGGCAGACAGCTTATACTAACTGCCTGCCGATATATCGCTTCGATCCACCCCGGTTTTGAAAAAGTTCCTATGATGCTGTGGATAAATCCCACACCTTGAAGCTTTGCTTCTTAAACGCTGTTACACCTGTGTTCCATGGTTCTCGCAGGATTATGGCAAGGTCCCGAGCTTAGATCCCGTGAGTAAAAGGAATTCTGCATCCAGCGATCCGCATCCGGAAAGGGTGATGCTTGCAAACACACCAAATGCCAGCAACAACCCCAGCGACACCAAAAACACTTTCATTCAGAACACCCCTGTCCATTTTCTATATAAATATAAAACGTTGACATTAAAAAAATGTTCCATACAGTTGTTTAA
>JAGFXS010000031.1 GCA_017861415.1 Bacillota bacterium | reverse complement strand
GCCTTTTATATGTTCCCCTCTATTCAATCCACGGGCCTGTCCTCCGAGGATTTTTGTGAAAAACTTCTTCTGCAGGAACGGGTGGCAGTGATCCCCGGTAACGCCTTTGGTCCTGGTGGCGAGGGCTTTGTGAGAGCCTGCTACGCCGCCTCCATGGAGAATCTGGAGGAAGCCTTAACCCGGTTGGAGCGCTTCCTGAAGAGTCTTTGAGAGCGGGAGGAGCTGGCGTGAGAAGAATTTTCAGCCTATTGACGGCGTTTCTAATTCTTGGATGGCTCCTGGCGGGCTGCGCCGAAGAATCGTGGGAGCCGGCCCTAGGAGAGTATGTTTACGAGACGTCCGAGGAGGGGCTAAAGCCCAGTGTGACCTTGAAGGAAGGATTGGAATTTCGCTTCATTGACTCGCCTCTGAGCAGCTATCTGATTGAAGGCACCTATGAGATAGAAAACGACCGAGTGATCTGCACCACCGACGATAAAAACAGAACCTACGTATTTGAACGCAGTGGAGATGATCTGGCGTTTCGCGGGGAGGACTCCACGGAGCTTCCCGCCTTTGCCCGGATCCCCGACCGTGCGGTGTTTAAGTTAAGCGACCCAGTATAGAAAGGAAGAGATACCCCAAATGAAGTACATTTTAGTCATCGGCGATGGTATGGCGGATAACCCCGTTCCCGAGCTGAAAAACAAGACACCTCTGCAGCACGCAAATATCCCTGTACTGGACAGCTTGGCTGCAAGGGGAGAGGTGGGCAGCGTCAAGACCTGCCCCGAAGGCCTCCCTGCCGGAAGTGATACAGCCATTCTCTCCATTTTTGGCGCGGATCCCAAAGTTTGCTACACAGGCAGATCGCCCTTAGAGGCAGCAGCGACCGGCATCCGTCTGAATCCCGGGGATGTATCATATCGCTGCAATATGGTAACCTATGAGGAGGGAGCGGGACCTCTGGAGGGAAAGAAGATTTTATCCCACTCCGGCGGTTCCATTGAAGGCTCTGAATCCATCACCCTGATTCAGGATTTGTTTGCTAATCCCGAATTTGCCAAGGCAGCAGAAGCCGCCGGCATGCGGGTGTATCCCTCACCCTCCTTCCGGCACATTGCCGTGCAGGCTGGGGCAGACATTAAGGACATCTCCCTGCTGCCCCCACATGACCATCTGGGTGAGGTAGTAGGCCCCCTGTTACCCTCTGGAAATGCCAATGCCCAAGTGCTCCGGGATCTGATGAAGCTGGCCCACGGCATTCTGGATGGGCATCCAGTGAATGCGGCACGCAGAGCGGCAGGAAAGCTTCCCGCCAACGGCGTGTGGTTCTGGGCCGAGGGCAGCGCCGTAGTGCTGGATTCTTTCCAGGAGAAGTTCCACAAGAAGGGTACCGTAATCTCCGCCGTTCCCCTGTGCCACGGCATCGCCAAGTTGGCGGGTCTGGACATCACCCTGGTGGAGGGCGCCACCGGAGAGCTGGAAACCAATTACGAGGGCAAGGCGAGGGCTGCCCTGGAGGCCCTCCGGGCAGGCCAGGATTTCGCTGCCGTTCATCTGGAAGCGCCCGACGAGTGTACCCACAACGGCGACCTGCCCGGAAAGCTTCAGTCCATTGAATGGCTGGACAGCCGGATTGTAAAGCTGCTTGTGGAGGGCATGGCGGAGGAGGGGATGGACTATCGAATGTTGGTGCTCTCCGACCATAAGACCCTGACCTCCACCTGCGGACATGATGGGACGCCGGTGCCCTACCTTCTGTATGACAGCAGAAAGGATACCGGTCTGGGCCTTTCTTACTGCGAGGAAAGCGGAGAAAAGGGCCCCTACTATGACAACGGTGCGGCGGTATTGATGCCGCTGCTGTTTGAACAGCTTTCGTAATCCACTGAAGAAGAGAAAGGACGAATGAGACCATGAGCAGACGCGACGCATTTTCTCCCGCAGATATTCTACTTCCTGCAGACTGTGGCCTTACCCGCTGGGCGGTGGTGGCTTGTGATCAGTATACCTCTCAACCTGAGTATTGGGAGCGAGTGGAGCAGTTTGTGGGAGACGCGCCCTCTACCCTGCGGCTGATTCTCCCAGAGAGCAAGCTGGAGAGCCCGCATGTGGCGGAGGAAATTCGGGCCATCAATGAAACGATGGAGGCTTATCTGAAGGGAAACCGTTTCCGCACTATGGAGGATGCTTTCCTCTATGTGGAACGCAAGCTGCAAAACGGTCGGATCCGTTACGGCCTTTTGGGGAAGATTGACTTGGAGCAATACGACTATGCGGTGGGCTCCCAGACCCCGGTGCGGGCCACAGAGGGCACTGTCCTCTCTCGGATCCCCCCCCGCAAGGCAGTGCGGCAGAACGCTCCCATCGAATTGCCCCATATCATGGTTCTGATTGACGATCCTCAGAAAACCGTCATCGAACCGCTGACTGTGAAGGAAGAAAAACGGAAGATGATGCGGAGCTATATGGCAACGCTGATGGAGGGCGGCGGTGAAGTGGCCGGCTGGACCCTCAACGAGGAACAGAAAGCGGCTGTGACCGCGGCCCTACGCGCTCTGGCGGAGCCGTCCCGGTTTGAGGCACACTACAATGCTCCGGGCAAGGCTCCCCTGGTCTTCGCCATCGGAGACGGAAACCACTCCCTGGCCACGGCGAAGGCCTGTTGGGAGGAGATCAAGCAGAACGTGCCCAAGGAGAAGTGGATGACCCATCCCGCTCGCTATGCCCTGGTAGAGCTGGTAAACCTTCACGACGAGTCTCTGGAATTCGAGCCTATCCACCGGGTGGTCTTTGACGTGGAGCCGGAGCAGCTGGTGGAGAAACTACTGGAAGCCTATCCCGGAGCCTTTGTAGGTGAGGGCGAGGGGCACCGGTTTACCGCAGTCTATCATGGGAAGGAAGCGGTGATCACCGTGCCCAATCCCGAGGCTCAGCTGGCGGTAGGCACGCTCCAGCGGTTCCTTGACCGTTATCTGGAGGAAGTAGGGGGCAAGATCGACTACATCCACGGAGAGAATGTGGTGCGGGAGCTGTCCCAAAAGCAGGGGAGCATTGGCTTTTTGTTGCCGGGAATGAGTAAGGATCAACTGTTCCCCACGGTGATCTTTGACGGCGCGCTGCCCCGCAAGACGTTCTCCATGGGCGAGGCGCATGACAAGCGATTCTATCTGGAGGCGAGGAAAATTCGGTGAGAAGGCTTATTGAGAAGGCTCCGGCCAAGATTAACCTGACGTTGGACGTGCTGGGCCTTCGGCCCGACGGCTACCATGACGTGGAGATGGTAATGCAGTCGGTAAGTCTTTACGACTCCGTGACCATGACCCTGCACCGCAACCCCGGCGTTCTTCTGGAGACAAACCGAGAAGATCTGCCTCGTGACCGTAAAAATCTGGCGGTGGACGCGGCCTGCCGCTTCTTGGAGGCGACGGGGCTGGAGGAGCGACAGGGGGTTTTCATCGCGTTGGACAAGCGAATTCCCGTATTTGCCGGAGTGGGCGGCGGCAGTAGTGATGCTGCCGCCGTGCTCCGTGGGTTGAACCGCCTCACCAGACAAGCACTTAGCCCCTCCGAGCTCCTGGAGATTGGGGCACAGGTGGGCTCCGACGTGCCCTACTGTATTGTGGGAGGAACGGCTCTAGCCCAAGGGAGAGGGGAGATTCTATCTCGGCTACCTCCCTTGCCGAGCTGCCACATTGTCCTGTGCAAACCCGGCTTTGATGTAGCTACTCCCGCACTGTTCCGTGCTGTGGATGAGTGGCCACCCCGTCGGCGGCCTGACACGAGGGGAGCCATTTCCGCTTTGGAGGCAGGGGATATTCACGGCATCTCCGCAAAGCTTCACAATGTTTTTGAGGCTGTGCTGGCTGAAGAACAGTGGGAGACGGTGGTAGCTATCCGCCGTACCTTGACAGAGGAGGGGGCGTTGGGAACCGCCATGAGCGGAACGGGCCCCACGGTCTTTGGGATCTTCTACGAGGAGGAGTTGGCTAGGAGGGCTAAGTTTGCCCTTCAAAGTCGGTACCAAGAGGTTTTTTTGGTTCAGCCTGTATAAAAGCACGCCGCCTCGCCCATACTGAGGAAAAACAGTATGATGGATGGTGCGCGTTATGTTTACATCACAAGTATCTCAAAGAGGCTTCTCCGATTGGCTGAAGGCCATTCCCTGGCGGCGCCTCAGCGGTCTTCTTTGCATATTATTAGTTGCCTTCTGCTTTTGGCTGGATCGGGAGCAGAGCCAGCTATCGGACAAGCTCCTCCGGCTTCACGTTCTGGCCAATTCCGATGAGGCGGAGGATCAGAGTTTAAAGCTCCGTGTCCGGGATCGGGTTCTGGAGACGGTGGAGCCCTGGCTGGAGGAGGGAACAAGCGCTGCCTCTGCAGGGGAGATCCTTGCTCACCGGCTTCCTGAGCTGACACAGGCAGCACAGGAGGAGATTCAGGCGGCAGGTTATTCCTACCCCGTAAGCCTCTCATTGGGGCAGAGCTGGTTTCCCACTCGATATTACGATGGCTTTTCTCTCCCTGCCGGGCAGTACCGCTCACTTCGGGTGATTATCGGAGAGGGAGCGGGGAAGAATTGGTGGTGCGTGGTGTTCCCACCACTATGTACCGCTTCGGTGACGGAGAGTCTACCTCAGACGGCGGCCCAGGCAGGACTAACTGAGCAGGAGACCTTCCTCATTTTGGAGGACAGTGAGAACTACGTCATTAAGTTTAAGGCCGTTGAGCTTTGGGAGAATTGGAAACACGCCTGGGAGGAAAATTAATTCCTATGGGACCTACTCGGCTTGGCCTGTTCACACTATATCAAGCATACTTGCGCTCTGTGAAATGGAAGCCGTCGGCCAATGGTGCCGGCGGCATTTTCATGTTTGTAAAGTGCAAAAAATTACTATTTAGTCCAATTTTCAAAAGAACAAGATTGAAAAAGTAAAAAAATTATTGTATAATAGCAAATCAAATTGATTGGTCGGCTAGGGGGTGTTGCGGTGAAGACTGGAGATGACAAATTTAAGATCCTGGTGGTGGAGGATAGCACCTATAATCTCCATGTCATTGAAAAAATTCTTGAAGATCAATACGTTGTAGGTAAGGCGATGACTGCCCAGGAGGGGCTAAAAGCAGCCCAAATTTTCTCCCCCGACCTGATTTTATTGGACATTATCCTGCCGGATGCCAACGGTTTTGATTTGCTGGTACGCCTGAAGGAGATGGAGACCACTAAAAAAATTCCTGTGATTCTCATTACCGGGCTGGATAGTGAGGCCGCTGAGGAGTGGGGCTTCCGCTTAGGGGCCGTGGACTATATTAAAAAGCCCTTCCGGGAAACCATTGTCAAAGCCAGAGTGAACACCCAGATTCGTGCCATTAAGCAACTTCAAGTCCTGGAAAAAATGAGTCTGCTGGACGCGCTGACTGGTATATCCAACCGGAGGGCCTTCGACCAGCAGATTCAACATGAATGGAGCCATGCCCTGCGGAACCGGTGTGAAGTGAGCCTGTTGATGCTTGATGTGGATCAATTTAAGGAATACAACGACACTTATGGACACCCGCAGGGAGATGTTATGCTGCAGCGCATTACTCAGGTGGTCCAGGGAACCTTGAAACGGTCCCTGGATGTTTTCTGCCGCTACGGGGGTGAGGAGTTTGCGGTGCTGCTCCCTGGTACCAGCTTGCAGGGAGCCCGCATCGTGGCGGAGCGGATCCGCGAGGCTGTCGCCCAAACCGAGGTATATAATTCGGAAACGAAGTGCATAACAAGGCCGACGGTGAGTATTGGTGCCGCCACCGCATTCCCTGCTAGAGGAGACAAGCTGTCCGATCTCATTGAGCGCGCAGACCGACTTTTGTATCAGGCGAAAAGCAAGGGAAGAAACAGAGTGGAGTCCGGGGAGCAGAATGTGGTCTAATCAAACGTATAGGGCTTGCTACAGTTTGAGGTGAACCAAAATGTCTGGTGTCTAGCATATGTATCACAAAACAATTTCTACAAAGAAAGTTTAATAATTGACCCTCTTAGGGAATGACAGAAAGAGGACTCCATGATATCCTATTGGTATCATGGAGTTTTTATATGAGAAGGAAGAGCGGACGAGGCGGGGCAGCTGGCGGTTGGCCGGTTGATTGTAGCGGGGTATCAAACAGAAAGAATGAGTTTGAGGAGGAATGGGGAGGACATGAGAATGAGAGGGACGGGATTCATTGGTGGTGTGCTGGTAATTCTGGCTGCGATAGGATTGAGCGGCTGTCAAGAAGAGGTGCAGTCGCAAACGGCGATGCTTTATCCGGAATTTACCCACGGTGACGTAGATATAGAGCCACAGGAGATGACTTACACCGGAGAGCTGACGCCGCAGATTCTGGCGCAAGGTTTAAGCGAGGCGACGGGCCTTATTTTCAAGGTACAGGCCGGCCAGCTGGCAGACGGAACCCTGACCATTGACTGGGCTTTGGATAGTACCCTCTTTGCTGATTCTACAGAGCGGGCAAGGCAAGCCGAGGCCCTTTTCCTGGATGAGGAAAGCCTGCGGTGGTTTATGTTGGACAGCATGGAGCATACTGTGCGGGCAAACATGGAGGTAACCAGCGTCTATTTCACCATGGACGGGGGAAAACCCCTGACCCTAGATAACTTGTATCCTGCTGTCGATTTCGGAGAGATGCCTTATATGGGCAGTGCTTTCTACTTTTCCTTGGAAGATATGATATCCAATCCCGAAGAGGGGGAATCGGCGGCGATGGATCTACTCACTGGGTTGCTGGCCCATCGGTTGACGGAAGGTATGGCGCTGGTGGCTACGGGCAAGGAGGAGATTGATGGAGCTTCCTGCCACACCTTCGCTTTGGGTGAAAACAGCCCGGAGAAATTCACCGCGCTGGAGCACTATGCGGTATCCCCCGATGCAAGAATCTACATCATGGACATTGCGGGCGAGCGAGGCTACGTGCTCCTGAATACGGAATCATAAAAGCAAGGGGCCCAATAGATGCCGCACAGCATCTATTGGGCCCCTATTTGTTTAACCGGGTGTAGCTGGAAAGTTCACCACACATTTACATGGGTGATATGTAGAAAACGTAGTCTTTCAAACTGGTAGGCATCCAGTGGGTGGTTATCTACGTCGTATGTGTGGGCTGCCACCAGAATGTTGGAAAGGGAGGGGTCTCGCCCTACGGATACAATCACCGGAGAGTGGGTGAAGGTTTCTCCGTCAAAAGAAAGCTGGACAATATCTCCAGGCATCACCTGAGAGATATCTGTCTCTATGGCAACGGGACCTACGTCGCGGTTATTGGTCAGAAAACGGTACAGGTATTCAACACCCGTCCAGGCGGGGGCGCGGCTGTTCAGGCTAAAGTAATACCAGCCGAAGATTGGCGTAGGGTTCATAGTGCCTGACCCTGCATACAGCACCTGAGAGGCGAAATTCGTACAGTCTCCACCTATACCATCAAAATTGTAAAACCTAGGATTGCGGCCCATGGCCCACTGGTGGGCGTAAGCCACGGCGTTTGCACGGTGGTAGTCTTTGGTTTTCAATTCAAATGTCCTCCTTCCAGGATGACGCGCCTTGTATACCTTCTACCTCTAGTGTATGCCCCAAATCGTCAGTTTGTACCCTGGGGCGGACGGGGGTTGTCAGAAGCTGGTTCGGTATAGTGGAATAACGTTGATTACCGGAACCTCATAAGGGTGTACCGCCCTGATGGCCTCGACGGTTTCATCCGCCTTGTCACGAAGGCAGGTGACCTCCACCTTGAGTTCCGGTTCGAAACAGGCCTCGTGTTCCCGTCCAACATAGGGGGAGCTCCCCTCCAGAGGCCGCCAGCAGCCTGTTACCCGGCTGTAGGACAAGCAACTGTCATAGTTGCCGATGTGCCCTGCATCTACTTGCCGCAGAGCATCCTGCAGCTGAGGAAGGTGAGTTTCAGGAATGAAAATCTCCATCTTACAGTATTGAAATGCCTTCACGGTATCATCTCCAATCCAGCTATCCTCTGTAGGGCCTAGCCAGCGCAGCACCGAAGAAAGCGGCGCCTCCATCCTCTGGGCGATCTCTGCCGACGTCATGCCGGACTGATGAAACCGAAGGGCTACCATGGTCATCGTCTCGCCCACTTCGATAACATGACGGTCGGGATCGTAAAAGCGCACCACCCGCTGCCCCCACCGGTGCTCCTTCGGCCCGTGCACATACTCCACACCAGGATAGGAACCAAGCTTTTTCAAAAAAGCGTCCATATCAGACTCCTCAAAGTATAGCTCGCTGGTATGTCCGCCTGGAATTATATCTGTATCACTTTTATTTAGAAAGGTCTGCCAGCTTTCCATGGTCTGCAAAGCCAGGCGGTGGGAGAGTGTGACATTGGCACCGAAGTCAGCGGTTACTTCCATTCCCAGCAGTTGTTGGTAAAAATTCTTGGAGCGCTCCATATCGCCCACGGCGATGAGGGTGCAGGCAAAGTCCATAGTCCATCCTCCCCAATCACAGGTTTTATTTGAATAACATTATATTATAAAAGTAAATAATTACAAAGAAAAAGGTAGCGTAGCAGGAAAGCATAATAGCAATGGGCGAGGGATTAAAAAGTGAAAAAATTCTGTAGCTGACACATCGGCCGCAGGGTTTTAATGGGGGAATAGAGATGGCAAACCATGTCGATTATACGAATAAAATCAATCAACCCTCAACATACTAAGGCGGAGGTGATAGATATGGACTATCTTCAAGAGCTTCCAATGGGTTTTGGCATGGCGCTTTTGCAGAATCGAAATGCCGCGATGTATTTTGACTCCCTACCGGAATCTGAGCGACAGCGCATCATCCAAAAAACCAGTAGCATTAGATCTAAAAAAGAAATGCAGAGCTTCGTGGACAATTTGATAAATGAATAATATAAGCCCCGCTTTAGGGGCTTTTTTGTTAGTTGCACAGCACTGATAGCTTAATCGGCTTGGTGCCGTGCCTGTGTAAAAAGAAGCCCCGCGGGTATACTAATTAGGAGGTGATCACATTGGCTAAAGCAGGCATGCGCCGCCCCGACCCCAAGGCGCCACACGGGACAGAGAGCAACCACATATCACATTTTCCCAAAAACGCCGCTGAGCCGGTTCCCGAGATTCAAGGGAAGGCTAAGCATGGCAAGGAACAGGCAAACCCCATCGTGGAGAATGGAAGTCAACAGCCCCATAAGGTTTTTCACAACGGATAATTTAAAAGGTCCCAACGAAACAGTCACTTGGGCATTGAAAAAATGCAAGTGAACAGCTTCGTGGACAAAGGTGAACAACCAGCCGCATTTAAGCGTAATGCTTGGTGAGGCTGGTTTTCTTTTATAACGACCATTGCTTTAGATGAATTTCATATTGACAAAATTTAATATGATGCATATACTGTGGATATATCAAATGTTTTTGATTTGAGGTGATATATTGGTAACTATTTATGAGAGGAATGCAAAGGTGTTTAAAGCCTTTTGTGATGAAAAGCGGTTGCGTATCCTTGAGCTACTACGTGGTGGTGAAAAATGCGCCTGTGTGTTAATCGATCAATTAGGTATTGGACAGTCAGCCGTTTCCTATCATATGAAGATATTGGTCGAGTCGGGCGTGGTAGCAAGTCGCCAGGAGGGAAAATGGACACACTACAGGATAAGCGAAGCTGGTAGTGCGTATGCAATCAATTTACTTGAAGAGTTAACTACCCCAAATGCCATTGCTGAAGAAAAAAATTGCTGCAAATAAAAAGCCATCTACGTGATGGCTTTTTACGGGACTTACGCATCAAAATGTTTTGATATGATTGTCCTATCATTGGAAGTGAGGTTTTCTATTGCATGTTTGATATAAAAGCAATATGGGACTTTTTTCAAGTTCAAATATTGGGAATGAAGTGGCTAAATAGCATGATCGGAAGCGGCTTGATCGCCCTGGGACTCGACATCAATGGTCGTTGGGCGGGAAGTCTTCAGTTTTTCTTTTATGATTTGATTAAAATCACGGTTTTGTTATGTTTCCTGATTTTCATCATCAGTTATATTCAGAGTTATTTCCCCCCAGAACGCAGCAAAAAAATACTTGGTCGTTTCCGTGGCGTTGGCGCAAATTGTGTCTCAGCACTCCTGGGAACGGTAACGCCATTCTGCTCATGCTCTTCCATTCCCTTATTCATCGGTTTTACATCCGCAGGTTTACCAGTTGGCGTAACGTTCTCTTTTCTAATTTCATCCCCCATGGTGGATCTTGGTTCACTGCTCCTGCTTATGAGTATTTTTGGTGCAAAAGTCTCGATCATATATGTAATTGTTGGCCTTGTCATCGCTGTGATCGGCGGAACAATCATAGAAAAGCTTCACATGGAGAAATACGTGGAAAGCTTTATTTTGACAGCTGGCAGTGTTGATATCGAATCGCCTGACTTGACAAAAAAAGAGCGAGTGATCTACGCAAAGGAGCAAATGCTCGCAACCTTTAAGAAAGTATTTCCCTATATACTGGTTGGCGTGGGCATAGGTGCTATTATTCACAACTGGATTCCAGAGGAATGGGTGGCAAGGGTGCTGGGGAGTGACAACCCCTTTGGTGTGGTATTAGCAACCCTAATCGGCGTTCCGATGTATGCAGATATATTCGGCACCATTCCTATTGCGGAGGCACTACTCTATAAAGGAGCACAGCTTGGTTCTATTTTAGCCTTTATGATGGCTGTAACCACCCTGTCTTTGCCATCCATGATCATGCTACGCAAGGCGGTTAAGCCTAAGCTTTTAGCGCTGTTTATTGCCATATGCACCGTTGGCATCATTATGGTGGGCTATATATTCAATGCACTTCAACCATTTATCCTATAGAAGGAGTTTTATGACAAACTGTTGTTGAAAAGAGTAGGGCATATCTTGCTCCGCTCGGTTTTCTAAGCAGTTCAATTTGCAATATTTTTGAAAAGGAGATCTGAATTATGGCAATGTTCAGCTTTGGAAAAAAGAAGGAAGAGGCTCCCTGCTGCTGCGCCGGA